>DASQNN010000314.1:0-5354 GCA_035644955.1 Nodosilinea sp.
CGGTACGACAGCAGCGTCATATCGGCGAGCAGGGTGGGCAGACCGAGCGATCGCATCGCCCCCAGCAGCGTCAAAAACGGGGTCGTGCCCAGCAAAATAAATCCCAGGGTCAAAATCGACAAAAACCGCCCCACAATCAGCCCCGTGGCCCGCAGCCCTTCTTCGCGCAGGGTGAACCAACCCCACTGCCCTAGCACCGTATCGCCCACCGTTAGAGGCAGCAGCACCACCACCGCCAAAATAAACAGGCCCGGATAGCTCAGCCGCTGCCGCAAAAACGATACCGGCAGCCGCGACAGCCCGTAGAGCAGCGCCGCTAGCCCCAGCATCCACGGCACCAGGGCCAGCTGCTGCACCGTGGCAAAGGCAAACATCAGCAGCCCCAGACTAACCAGCTTCAGCCGGGGCGACCAGTCGTGAATCACCGACTCGCGATGAATATAGGTATTGGCGCTAGCAACTCCCATCGTGACCTAGCCCTCCAGCAGCTCGGGCTTGACCCGGCGCAAAAACAGCACCAGCATGGCGGTAAACGTTCCTTCTACAATCGCCAGCGGAATGTGACCCAACGACAGCGTCAGCACCGCTGTTTGCTCGGCCCCCGCATTGAGCTCTGCCGGAATATTGAAAATAATCAGCGCCAGAAAAATCAGCGCCGCTATGCCCAGCCCCAGCGCCCCGCCCAAAAACGCAAATACGCCCGTGCGAGTCGGCTCGGTCAGCAGTTTGCCAATGGTGTTGCGGCTTTGAAAAATGTGGTAAGCCAGCAGCGCCGGCACACCCATCATGGTGGCATTCACCCCCAGGGTAGTAAGGCCGCCGTGGCCAATCACCAACGCCTGAAAAAATAGGCCAATCAAAATCGCCGGAAAGGCAAAATACCCCAGCACCACCCCCAGCAGCCCGTTCAAAATCAGGTGCACGCTGGCGGGCGGCACGGGAATATAAATCGACGATGCCACAAAGAACGCCGCTGTCAATAGCGAAGCCTTGGGTACCTCAGCCGCCGGCTCGGGCCTGCGGTTAATCTGCCGCAGCGAATACCAGGTGGCTACTCCGGTGATGGCATACCCCGCCGCGCAGACCTGGGCCGGTAAAATTCCGTCGGGAATGTGCACTAGCGCTTGCCTCGGTTGAAAAATAGGGCGGTGCCGATAAAGCCCCATATAACGGAACCAATAGTAATGCCCCGCTGCACTGGAGACAGGGTAGTACTAGGAGAGATTAAAGAATTGGAGTCTGACTCAGCCTCTGCCCCAGGTGCAGAATTACCCCCCGAAGCGATTTCAGCATCGCCCTCAGAATCACTCGCAGCGGGTTGGCCACCGGCCACCGGAACGGTCGCGATCGCCCCGTGACCTGCCTGGCGCACCATCACCTCCCAGTTGCCGGTCAAGGTCTCGTCGGGCACAAAGTTAAAGCGCCCCTGGTCGTCGGTGGTGCCTTGCTGCCAGATGGCGCTGGGGTCGTTGGGAGCATACACCAGCACCTGGGCATTGGCCATGGGTTCACCGGTTTCAAACCGGGCCTGCACCTCAACGCTGCTGACCCGGCGGTGCTCCACCTCGACGCCGTGGGCCAGGGCCAGCCCTGCCCAGCTTGTGCCCACCAGGGCTAGACCAACGGCAAGATTTAATCTCATAGGGTCGTCAGCTGAACTTCTGCACAGTGGCCCTCGCCCACGTGGCCCAGGCTCGGTAAGATGCCCAAGAACGTTGTGTAGTCGGCATCCGACAGCCCCGCCTGAAGGGCAGCACTATCGACATCAACCACGCCATTGCTGGCCAGGGCGGCTAGGGGATCAAAACCTAAGGCACCGGTATTGAGGCTGTCGTCGGCGGGGGCACCGCCATCACCAAACAGGTGGTCAAAGTGAAAGGTTGCCTCGAGTTCAGCCTCGTCACCAGCGGTGAGAATGCCTTTGCGCTCGTCGCCCACAAAGTCACCGCAGGTAAAGGCCAGCTCTTCGTTCACCCGCACGGTAAAGGGAATGGTTTCGCCGTCTTTGGTGGCGGTTCCCTGCATCCAGAGGGTGTAGCCCTCCGAGGGGCCACTTTCGGCGGGCACCATGCGCCAGGCCAAGGCGTTGTAGCGGCCGGCCGGAGCCTCTAGCTCGGCTACCGTGACCGGCTCAGCGGCGACGTCGCCCTCGGCCAGGTCAACCACCTGGGTGCCCTCAACCTTGGCCTCGGCCTTGGCCTGGAGTTCGGTGCTGGTTTCGGGGTCGAAGGGAGGGTCGGTTTGGGCAGCGGTAATGTCGGCTAGGGTCACATAGACATTGTCAAAGGCGATCGCCCAGCCGTCTTTCGAGGTAAACCCTTCGCGCACAAAGTCTTCGCCGTTGGCCCGAATCAGCAGAGTGCCGGTTTCGCCGGTGGTGCTGGCGGTTTCGGCGGAGTCTGCCCCGGGGGCAGTGGCGGTGGGGCTTTCGCTACCGCAACCGGGCAGCACGCCTAGAGCAATAGCCCCTAGCACGCCCACTGCCACCTTGGAAATGTTGAGTTGCATAGTACCTGAGCAAATAAAATCGTCTTGAGCAGAGTCGAGTGGCTATCGAGTAGCCTGTTCTCGCTCTTAAAGGCCGTAGCCCAATCTGTTTACTTAACCCCGAGCGCCCTCAAACATCAATGCCCAGGGGGGGCAACTAAAGATAGATTTGCCCGTTTGCTAGCCATCGAAGCGCACCAGGGAAACGATAGGATGGGGGCACCAAAACGCTGTGATCGACGATGTACGACGTGATTGTGGTGGGGGCTGGCCCCGCCGGAGCATCTACGGCCTACCACCTGGCGAAGAGGGGGCACTCGGTCCTGATGGTGGAGCAGGCTACCCTGCCCCGCTACAAGCCTTGCAGCGGGGCAGTTTCACCCAGTGTGGCCGAGTTTTTTGACTTTGACTTTGCCCCGGCGATCGATCGCGACCTGCGCCGGGTGCGCTACACCTACAAGCTGGGCGACCCCATCGAGGCCGAACTCACCACCACCGACCCGATCTGGATGGTGAAGCGGGAGGTATTTGACCATTTTTTGGTGCAGCAGGCCCAGGCCCAGGGGGCAGAGCTGAAGGATGGTACCGCCGTGACGGCGATCGCGAGCCAGGGCGACTACTGGCAGGTAACTACCCCCGCTGGCCGGCTAGAAGCCGCCTACCTGGTGGCCGCCGACGGAGCCCAGGGGCCCATGGCCCAGTGGCTGGGATTTCCAGCCCTGACGCTGCGCACCGCCAGTGTGCTAGAGGTGCCTGCCCCCGTGGGGGATAGCTGCGCCATTAACTTTGAGTTTGGCCTGGTCAAGCAGGGCTGCGCCTGGAATTTTCCCAAGGCCGAGGGCTACTCGATGGGGGCGGCGACCTTCTTGGGCAAGGCCCCGGCCGACTACCGCAGGGTTTTAGCCCAGTACAGCCAGTCCTTCGGCATCAGCCCCGATGCAGGCACAATTTACAGCCACCCGCTGAAGCTGTGGGACGGCAACCACCCCCTGCACACCCACCGGGCGGTGCTGGTGGGCGAAGCCGCCGCCATTGTCGATCCGCTCAGTGCCGAAGGCATTCGCCCCGGCATGATCAGCGGGGTGCGGGCCGCCGAGGCCATCCACGCGGCCCTGGCGGGGAACCCAGACGCGCTAGCCCACTACACCGCCACCATGCACGCCACCTGGGGCGAAGACATGCCCTGGGCCAAGCGCATTGCCGGGCTGTTCTTTCGGGTGCCGGGGATCGGCTATCGGGTGGGGATTAAGCGCCCCACAGCGACCCAGCGCCTGGGGCAGATTTTGGCCGGAGAGGTGCGCTACGCCGACATTGCTGGCCGGGTGATGAAGCGCATGAGTGGAGGGCTGTTATCGGGGTAAGTGAGGCTTAAAATGCCAGCTTCCCCAGGTGCGTAGCAAAATGGTGGAATACCTATCCTAGGAGTTGGCATGATTGTCGAGGTCGCAAAGCGACACTACAGCCCGGAAGAGTATCTGGCTCTAGAAGCCAAGGCCAATTTTCGCAACGAATACCGCGATGGGTATATTGCGCCGATGGCTGGTGGAACGACCAACCACAACGAGATTGTCACCAACCTGTGCGTCGCGCTTAAGCCGCCGCTACGGACTAGAGGTTATCGGTTGTTTACTGAAAACGTGCGGGTCTGGGTAGAGCGCTATCGCATCTATACCTACCCGGATGTGATGATAATTGCGGGGGAGCCGGTCTACCATGGCTCGGCCACTACCACGGTGGTCAACCCCAGCCTGGTCGTAGAGGTTGCCTCTAAATCAACTAAAAACTATGATCAGGGCGACAAGTTTGACTACTACCGTTCGCTGCCTAGTTTTCGAGAATATGTGCTCGTGGAGCAATACCGTTGGCGGGTGATGCAGCACCTTAAAACCCCAAACGGGCAGTGGCTCTTAACCGACTACGAAGCTCAAGATGGGGTGCTGGAGCTAGCCTCTCTAGACCTGGCGCTACCCCTCAGCGATCTCTATGCTGGAGTAGACTTTAGCCTGCTAGAGGAAGACGCAGACCTAACGCCGGAGAGCACGGTATAGCCGTTATGTTCCACTGCCTAACCATGGCAAATACTGCCAGTCAGCGCCCGGCAACGACCTCTATAAACTGTCTGCCCTCAACCATTTGATAAAAGTCATAAAAGTCATAAAGGAGATGCTGCTAGCAAGGTTTACCTAGATTTCGATACCATTGCGCCAGCCGGTGGGGGTCGACGCCGAGCAGGTAGCCGGCCACCATGACCTGGTTGGCCAGGGTGGTGCGCAAAATGCCGAGGGTGCGCCAGCGGCGATCGCTGGTCACCACCGCCGTAGGGGCGATCGCGACTCGCCCCACCCGCCGCAGCCGTCGCACCAGCTCAAAGTCTTCCATCATGGGCAGGTTGGGGAAGCCGCCCAGGCGCTCAAAGACCGCAGCGGTCAGAAAAATGGCCTGGTCGCCGTAGGGCATTTGCAAGAGGCGCGATCGCAGATTTACGCCCCATTCCACCCGGCGCAGTGCCCGGCGGGGGCTGTCGATGGCGAGCCTAAAGGCCCCGGCCACCACACCGGGTTGTGCCAGAGTCTCGCGAATCGTTTGCTCAAACCCATGGGGCAATCGGGTATCGGCGTGGAGAAAGAGCAAAATCGAACCGTTGGCCACCGCTGCGCCCTGGTTCATCTGGCGGGCTCGCCCCGGTGTCGAGAGGACGACCCTGGCTCCCTCGGCGGCGGCCACCGCTGGAGTAGAGTCAGCGCTGCCGCCGTCTACCACCACGACCTCTACCCCAGCCACCGTTTGCAGGGGCTGTAGCACCTGGGGCAAGTTTTTGGCCTCATTTAAAGCGGGAATCACAATGGAAATGAGCGGCGGCTGAGGGC
>DASQNN010000315.1:0-6385 GCA_035644955.1 Nodosilinea sp.
AGAGCCAGAGAGGTGCGAATCCAGGCCATCAGGGTGCGTTCTTCGGCGGCGCGGTTGCGCTCTTTGGCCAGTTCTATGGCGGGGTTGGGGTCGGGGTCAAAACCGCTCATGGCAGAAACCGCTGCCCCTGGGGAGCAGGAAAGCAAGGGACAATATCCTATGCTCAGGATACCTAGTACTTAGCCAAGCTGATTGTGACAGGGGCCAGTAGCCTACGCACGGTTTAAGGTAAGCGGTTCAAGGCAAGCCATAGACCTTAAACCACGAACCGTTCACCCCGGTAGGTCTGGGGTCAATGGCTGAAACAAAGCGAGCTGGCCTTTAACGTCCCACCGCGAAATCGGCCTATGACTGACCTGCGCCCCACCCCACTGAATACCATCAACGAACTGGCTAAAGAGCGCAATCGGGCGGCGGCGGAGCGCACCCTCAACGCCTGGACAGCCCTCTGCCTGAGTTTGATGGGCTTTGGGGTTGCTTTTGAGCAGGTTTCTCGCCGCTGGCCGGGGGCAACTCCCAGTCGGGTGCCACAACCCTCTGTCCTAGTTGGCATAGGGTTCGTGGGGATGGGGGTGGTGCTCCTGGGGTTGGCCTTGGTTCAGCACCGTCTTACCATTAACGCCCTTGAGCGGCAAGATAGGGTGCTGGACTCGGTCAACAGCCTCAATCGGCTAGCGGTCATTACCATTCTGCTGGCGGGGCTGGCGGGGCTGGGCGCGACCCTGTGGCTAGCTGGGGCCTAGCCGAGCCAGCTAAGCCCCAGCCAGCCAAGCGCCGTGAGACCCGTAGCCAATATTGTCAGGCCAATTAGCTGGCTCAAGGACCAGCGGGGGCAGTAGCTGTACTGGGGCGATCGCAGGCGCTTAATTTCGCCTCGGTAGTCAGCGATCGCCAGCCCCAGGGTGAGCACCCCCAGACCGACGTAGACCAGGTTAAACCCGTAGACCCAACTGCCGGCGTAGATGCGACTGGGCGAGACGGCGGTAACAACCTGATCTAGCCCGACGCCAAGGCCAATCAGCGTCAGGCTGATGCGGACAAAGGACAGCAGCGATCGCTCGGCGGCCAAACGGTTGCGATCGCGGGCCAGATTATCCTGCGCCTGGGGTGGGTAGGGGTAGACCATAGGACGGAGCAGCAGGATAGCTGGCAGGAGGGTCGAGCGAGGCCCCTACCAACTACTGGGGTTGGGAGTCAGGGCCAAAACTGGGGCGATCGCTCCAGTCTTGACCGACGCGAATGGTAATGTCAGAGCCGAGGTCACCCGTTGACTCCGATACGGCCCGGCCTACCCCCAACAGCGACTCCACCACGCGGGCGCTGTCGACATCGCCCCGCTGGGCCACCACCTCAGTGCGAGTTATGGTATCAGACCAGTCATCGATTACGTAAACGTTGTTAAACCCGTTTTCGCGCAGGTAGCGCGCCACCGCAGCGCCCTGGTTGGGCTGGCCAGAGGCATTTTGTACCGCAATGGACAGCTCGGCCACGTAGCGCCCCTGGGAGTTATCGGCATAGATGCCCACCCCCTCGGCCCTAAAGAAGTTTTGCATGATCGTCGACGAAGCTTCCCAGTTGGGTAGCCAGTAGCTGGCGTTAAACTCTGCTGGCGTGCTAAACCGCCCCGGCAGCATCACCATCTGCAGCTGGTCAGACTCAATTTCAAGGCCAAAGTTGGCGATCGCCAGCATTTCCTCCAGGGTGAGGTTGGTGTCGACGTAGCGCTGTAACACCCGAATCGCCTGGGGCAGCTTAGGAATAACCATGGGGTTGGTCAACCGCTCGCGCAGGGCTTTTAGCAGCATTTGCTGGCGCTGCACCCGGCCAATGTCACCGCTGTCCTGGCGAAAGCGGGCAAACTGCTCGGCCTGGTCGCCGTTGAGGGTCTGCCAGCCGGGGTAGAGGTCGATGTAAAGCTCCTGGGTGCGATCGGTGTACTCCATGCGGGTGGGCACGTTGACCTCAATGCCCCCCACCAGGTCAACCATCTCCCGAAAGGCGGTGGTGTTGATGCGCACGTAGCGATCGATTTGAATATTGCCCAGGTTGTAGCCTAGGGTCTGGGCAACCAGTTCTGGCCCCCCCAGCACGTTGGCCTGGTTGATTTTGTCCATGCCAAAGCCCGGTATCTGCACCCGAGTGTCACGGGGAATAGACATGACGTTGAGGGTGCCAGCATCGGCATCGACCCGCACCAGCAGCAGGGTGTCGGTGCGCCCGGCAAAGATGGCATCGGAGTTGGGTAGAGCGTCGGGCACGTCATCAATGCCCATGACCAAAATGTTGACCGGGCGCGACACCTGGTAGCGAAAGCCCGCCTGCCACAGGTCGCCTAGGCTGGCGGGGCGGTTGGTATCGCCCCCCAAAAAATCTGGTAGGGGCACCGTCAGGGCGATCGCTGCCCCCACTACCGCCGAAGCCGCTGCCGTACCAATAAACAGCCCCCCCCACAGCAGCGAGTTAAGCACGCGCCGCGCCGCTTTAGGCTGAGGGGAAGTACTGGGGGATGAGGGGGGCAAATTCTCCGTAGTGGGGTCAGACTGGGGTGGATGACTCACCGAAGCGGCTGCCTCAGCCGGCTCAGAATCAGGAAATGAGCTGTTGGTAGGTGAACTAATAGCTGAATCATCAGAGCTGGCGGGGCTACCTTCCTTAGACTCAACGTTCTGCAAGGGGGTTGTCATGGATACCTGCTTATCTGCTGCGACGCCCTACCAACATATCCCCTGTTACGACGTACCACTGTAGCCTTGACATAGGTTTTAAATCCAAGATAAGTCAGGCCTGGGTGGGTGCACCCGCCTTACATGCAGAGCAGGATCCGACGCCAAGACCCCGCCAAATCTTCGCAGCAGGTTGATGTGTTAATCAATATTAAGCGAATTTTGCCCTGATATCTCCTTCTAAAGGATAGGATTGAGCCACCTATTAGGTGGATGTTGAAGCTGTAATTCAGGCCAAGGCTGGGGCTAGCGACTGGGCTGCTCCAGCCCTACCTTGGCCTGCCAGCAACCACCGACCATTAAAAATCCTAGAGACGTACTCCTATGGCTGCACTCATTCCTATTATTTTGGCGGGTGGCAAGGGCGAGCGGTTTTGGCCCGTAAGCCGCCTGGCCCGGCCCAAGCAGTTTTTGTGCTTAGACGGCAGCGATCGCAGCCTGCTGCAGGCCACCGCCGACCGCCTGCTGCCCCTGGCCGAGGGCTGGGAAAACCTCTGGGTGATTACCGCCGCCCACCTGGCCGATCGGGTGCGCGAGCAACTGCCCGAACTCCCCGAGGCCAACCTGCTAATCGAGCCCGTGGGGCGCGACACCGCTCCAGCCGTAGCCTGGGGCACCCTAGAAGTAGCCAAGCGCTACGGCAACGATGCCCTGGTGGGCTTTTTTCCGGCCGACCACTGGATTGCCGATGAAGGGGCGTTTTGCCAAACGCTACAGGCTGCCGCAGAGCTAGCCGCTGGCCAGGGGGCGATCGCCACGTTGGGCATTGCCCCTACCTACCCCGCCACCGGCTATGGCTACATCGAACAGGGCCAGGAAACCGGCACCTACGGCCCCCTCAGCGCCTACACTGTCAGCCGCTTTACCGAAAAACCCGATGGCCCCACGGCCCAAACCTTTATCGATAGCGGTCGCTTCAGCTGGAACAGCGGCATGTTCATCTTCCCCGCCGGGGTCATGATTGACGAGCTCAAAACCCACGCCCCCGACCTAATGCAGGCGCTGATGGCCCAAGGCGTAGAGGCCTACCCCAGCCTCGCCAAGCTCAGCATCGACTACGCCGTTATGGAGCACACCGATCGCGCCCAGGTGATGCCCGTTACCTTTGGCTGGGATGACCTGGGCGACTGGAACGCCGTCGAGCGGCTGCTGAAGCAGCCCGGAGATCAAAACGTTGACCTGGCCACCCACATAGCCCTCGACACTGCCGGCAGCATTGTCTACGCCGCGGACCCCGACGAAGTCGTCGTCACCATTGGTTTAGAGGATGTGGTGATTGTGCGCGACGGCAACGCCACCCTAATTGTGCGCAAAGACCGCACCCAAGACATCAAGGCCGCCGTCAAGCAGCTGGGGGCCGAAGATCGGTTCCAACACTTGCTGTAGCGAAGGGTAGCGGTTGGGTGCAAGTGCTCAGCGCTTGCACCCTGTGTTTCTGTTTAATAATTAATGAATCAGCACAGTCAACGCTTAGGCCCAGCGGCCCCACAGTCACGGCCTTTTGCCCCCTGGGTTGAGGGCAAGCAAAGACCTGCTGTCGGACAAAACGTTCTGGTCTTGGCGCCGGTTGATATAATTTCGAGACTAGTCGTTTACACCTGCGCTCTGCTGCGGATCCCTGTAGCGTGCGGCAGCTTTGAGCCACCATGCATTCAACCATTGACGACATCGACCTCCAGGCCCGCCAGGGAAGTGTAGCCGCGATCATTCAAATTTTGAATGATCACTTTGCAGAAGAGGGCATTCGCACCCGCGCCATTCAAGACAGCGGCATTCTACAACTGCTGGTTGAAGCTCCCAGCGCCGCCGCTCTACCCCAGGAAACTGTGGTGGAGCAGGTGAGAACAGTGCTGGAGACCATTAGCCCCAAGGGCATTAGCCGGGTCAACATCAACAGCCGCATTGTGCAGGAGCAGCAGCTGCTCTGGCTCGACGAAATTAAGCGCGACCCCGAAAACAGCCTGCTGTGGTCGGAGCCCATTATGCTTAAGCGGCCCAACCCCATGGCTCGCATGTGGCGTGATCTGCGCGCCCCCCGCCAGCGCAACCCCTATCTAGACGACGTGTATAAAAAAAAGCCAGCTTCACACCGTAGTGCCTTTTGGCGTGGGCTAATTGGTGGGGCCAGTTTGGCGCTGCTGCTGCTGCTTGTAGGGTGGGCGACCAAAGACTGGCTCGGCATTGACCTAGGCCTCAGCTCCCCCGAGGGCGCAGTGAGCGAGCCCCCCGCCGCCCCCGCGCCCCCCGCTGGGCAAGACCCCTTTGTGCTAGCGGTGCGCATTGCCCAGCAGTCGGTGGAAGACGGCAAAAGCGCCACGACTGCGGCCCAGTGGCTAGACCTGGCGGTACGCTGGCAGCGAGCCTCCGATCTGATGGCAGAGGTGCCCCCGGAAGACGAGCGCTACTCGGTAGCTCAAGATCGCATCCAGGCCTACGCCGCCAACAAAACCATGGCCCTCCAGGAGGCTGAAAAGATCCAGGCCCAGGGGGAAAATTAGACCCATAGGCTGGCCTTATGCAAGCTCTTAGCCAGGATGATGCAAGGGGCGCATAGTAGCGTGGCTGTGCCCTAGGAGATTTGTTATATCAGAGATAATAGATGCTCTGTATATTGCTATGTCTACCTTAAAGTCTTCTTCTCAGTCTGCCTCGACCCCTTCTACATCGGCTCGCAACGCCCTAGAAAATCGAGATGACTTTAGCCTTTGGGCTGAAGCCGTCAAGCAGCAGATGCTGGAGGCATTGCAAAAACGCCAGCGTAGCTAGTGCTCGTCCCCGCGAAAGCTGACAGGTTACGAGGAGGGGTTTCAGGTGCAAGATATAAGGCGTAATACCAAATCCGATTTGGTAAACCCCGATTCATAATCAGGAACCCCATAGGGACGTAGCATGCTACGCCCCTACAAATTGGGGGTATGCATTCAGGATTTGGTATAAGGTTTGCCGCGAGCCTTAAAACTCTTACCCTTGAATCTGGCCTGTCTCAATCGGGTAGATGAACGACGAAAGCTAAGGGTTGCCTGCGTTCAGCGACCCCGGCTTTTATCACTTCCCGTTAAAAGGCTGCCAGCCAGTGTTTCGGTGGCCGTAGTCAAACTCCTCGGGGTGAAAAATTTCCGCCAAAATTTCTAGCGAATCGACCAGGCGGGGGCCGGGACGATTGAAGTATTGGTTGCCATCGGTAAGATACACCCGCCCCGTCTGCACCGCCCTGAGGGTTTCCCACTGAGGATGGCTCACCAGGGCGGCGCTTTCGCGTCGGGTGGTAGCCAGGTCGTAGCCACAGGGCATAATCACGATCGCCTCGGGGTCAGCGGCGACTAGGTCTTCCCATGTCATCCAGGGAGAGTGTTGGCCAACCTGGCCAAAGAGCGATGTGCCACCGGCCAGAGCGACCAGTTCGGGTACCCAGTTGCCAGCGGCCATCAGCGGCTCTGTCCACTCGATGCAGACGACAGTGGGGGTGGGGAGGTCGATGGTGCGATCGCGACAGGTTTGCACCCGCTGCTTGAGCCCCGCCGAAACAGCTTCTACCTGCGCCTGCCCCGCCTCCCCCAGCAGCGCAATCCCAGTTCTATAGATGTCGTCCCAAACCTCGGCCAGACGGTTGGGAGAAAGGGAAATAAGCTGGGGCTGGCTCTGGGTGAGTTCGGCCACGGCGG
>DASQNN010000316.1:0-2755 GCA_035644955.1 Nodosilinea sp.
GGCACCACCGCACCGGAGATGATGTTGTTGCCGTACATCAGCGAGCCAGCGACGGGCTCACGGATGCCGTCGATGTCGACGGGAGGAGCGGCGATAAAGGCAACGACGAAGCAGGTGGTGGCAGCGAGCAGGGTAGGAATCATCAGCACGCCGAACCAGCCAATGTACAGGCGGTTCTCGGTGCTGGTCACCCACTGGCAAAACTGCTCCCACAGGGAAGCGCTTTCGCGCTGCTGTAGAGTTGTGGTCATGATGTATTAGTCCTTGGTATTTATCAATTCAAGGTGCATGGGCTAAACCGTTTAGATTTGTTGCCCATGTGAGTACAGATTACTGTGGATATGGAGTTTTGTAAATAAAAATTCCCTTGTAGATTAATAATTCAAGCCCTTGACGCGGGTTCAAGCCGTTGCGGAACGTACTTTAAACCCTTGTGCTGGGGGCTTTTGAGGGAAGTTTTAGAATTCTGAGAGGCGATCGCGTTTTAGGTCAAAGTTCACTCAGGATTCTCATAAACCTCTGTGACAATCGCCCTGGCTGAGGGCGATCGCCCAGCGGCTTGGCAGAGCTACAGCTTTTCTAAGTAAAGGAGGAGGTCAGCCATATCCTGAGGCTCGGGCTGAAACTGCGGCATGGGAGGAGTTTGGCCGCTGATCACCTGCTTGATCAAGCCGACCTTGGTCATGTGGTCAGACACGCCCACCAGCTTTGGCCCAACCTCGCCAGTCGCCCGCAAGCCGTGACACACGGCGCAGTTCAATTTAAAGATGGCCTCGCCTCTACTGCCGTTGCCCGCTAGAGACAGCACCTGATGTACGTAGGGGTCAGAGGCTTGAGAATAGCGCACTGCTACCACGCTCAGCACGACGCTAACCACTAGCGCCACAGCAATTAAGGCAGCCTTTTTGAGCAGACCGTTGAGGTCTTCGGTTTGCTTGTCGAGTGTTTCTTGTGACAAAGGAGTGAAATGTATCTTCAACTAAATGTTACGTACTTTGAAGACCCAAAACCAGCTCACCACAGAATCTTAAGGATTCTGGCTGGGGGAATTTGGCTTGGGGAAACTGGGCGTGGCGTTAGGTCATGGTCAAGCTACATCAGCGCTTGCCGCTAGCCCAGGACCTAGACGTGCTCTCCTCCGAGACCTCTCAAGGGCCGACGCCTCAGGCTGGCACTGCTCCCGTGACCAGTGCGCAGGCGGAGCAAATTGTAGCGGAGCTGAAGACCATTGAGTAAAATCTGCTCTAGATTTTGCGGCTCGGGCCTTTCACTACTAAATCGCCATGGATTCTTCCTCTGAAAGAGCTCAGGATGCTCCGGACTCTCAGGATTCCCAAGCGGCCTATTTCTACTCCACCTTTGTGATGGAATATATTGTGCCCGACGGCCCTAAAGCAGAGACGGTCTTTCGGCAGTGGTATGACCGGTTGGTGAGGGCGGCTAGCCAGTTTGAGGGCTATACTCGCACCGATTTGTGCCCGCCTTTGGCCTGCGACGATGGGGTGGTGAAATGGTACTCCATTGTGCATTTTAGAACGCCGGCAGACCTCAAGCGCTGGCTGCATTCGAGCGATCGCACCGCGCTGCTGGAGCAGGGGCGGGATGCCTTTTTGGCCTACCGCTACAAGTCGTTTACCACTGGGTTGGAAGGGTGGTTTTCGAGCCACACCGGCGGGGCCGAGCAGCACAGCCTGGGGCCACCGCCCTGGAAGCAGGTGCTGACGGTGGTGCTGGGTCTCTACCCAACGCTGATGGTTCAGGGCATGGTATTTGGCGCTTTGGGGCTAATGCAGGCGTGGGCCACGGCGACCTCGCTGGTGATCAATAACTTGATTACCTCATCCCTTTTGACCTGGGTAGTTATGCCCTGGCTGAGTCAACTGCTGGGCTTTTGGCTGCGCCCGGCTTACCAACCAACAGCTTTGCAAACCGACCTCATGGGCGCTGGCCTGGTGTTGGCGGCCCTGGGATTGATGGCCAGTGTGTTTACCTATTTGACCTAAGAATTTGCTGCGATCGGTCAATGGGTTTTGAACCATGGCTTTAGGGAATGGGAAACGGGCGATGCGATCGCGATTTTTTCAGATTAAACGCAGCAATTCTCATTTTAGTTGTGGACACTGAACTGTGGCCCAGACTGCCCAGGAGTGAACTCCCGGGCTTATAGCAGAAGTCTGCTAAGGCAGACTATGCAACCCAGATAGTCCTCGCCAGATAGTCTTTGTTAAAAGGCTTTCGCTTTGAGCCTTGGACATCTAGTCCTACGCTCAGCGGCCCACAGAGCGACAACCCAGAATTTCACCAGAGCATCTTATCCATCATGAGAATTGCTCGATTAAACGTGAGCAGGTCGCTTTGAAGAAGTTCCTCCAATGGTTAAACTACTCGCAGCAAAACAGCGGGTGGAGCGATGGAATCGAGCTTTTTGACGGTGGTATTTTTACCCCTGGCCCTGTTTACGGTCATGCTGGGCATGGGGCTAGGGCTGAGGGTGGACGATTTTGCCCGGGTGTTGGTGTATCCCAAGGCGGTCATTGTCGGGCTGCTGGCACAGCTCACTATGCTGCCCATGCTGGGGTTAGTTCTGGCGTCGATTTTTCCGCTGAGCCCAGAGCTGGCGGTGGGGGTGATGATCTTGGCCGCCTGCCCAGGCGGGCCGACTTCAAACCTAGTGACCTATCTGGCGCGGGGTAACGTAGCCCTGTCCATTACGCTGACAGCCATTAGCAGCCTGATTACCGTCTTCACCATTCCC
>DASQNN010000317.1:0-6443 GCA_035644955.1 Nodosilinea sp.
ATCGCCCGAAACCTTCTATGAGCTGGTGCGCCAGGCCGACGTTACCTGGGGGCAGATCTATAACAGTCGCCCCCATTTTCAGCAGCCGGGGCAACCGCCTCATCCCGACGACGAATACACCCACGAGTCGGTGCGAGAAACCTTAAAAAGCTGTCTCCACCGCCTCAATAACCCGCTCCCAGAACCGGTTGACTCTGTCGAATTAGCAGCAGAAGACGGCACAAAAACAAAAGGCAAGAAACCTGAATTTGGAATTAGAGCAATTTTTAGAATAATAGGCTTACAGTCTCCTCCTAGGAAGGGCTAGGGTTGGGTTGGGTCAGCGAAAGGCCGACCCAGTGTAGGGCCTGTCCATTGGGGACCGATATGCAGTTGTAGCCCCTTTGGTCAGCAAAAAACCGCTGTTGTAATCGGCAACAGCGGTCATAAGCACTATGGGAATCGCTGGACACCCAGCACCAACAACTAGATGGTAAAGTCTGGATCAATGCCACGCCACACGGCCACTAGCCGCCCCTGCACGTCTACCAAATCTGCCGGGAACTCCATCACGGGGTAGTTGGGGTTAGCGGGCTTAAGCTGCACCTGGTTGCCCTGGCGATGGAAAGATTTGAGGGTGGTGCCGCTTTCGACTCGAGCGGCAACGATGGTGCCCTCTCGAATGCCCTGGGGGTCTTTTACGGGGCGCATGATCACCACGTCGCCATCCTGAATCATGGCCTCGATCATGCTGTCTCCGGTGACCTTAAGCGCGTAGTCACCCGACTGAATGGGAAGCCCGTTCAGGTCAAGGCGCTCGACGGCATCGGTAAAGGCTTCGTTGACAAAACCAGCGGCAATGGTGCCTAAAATGGGCACTCCCCGAACGTCATCCCGAACGCGAATGGTACGGGCTTTGCCCTCGCTCCATTCGATATAACCCTTGTTTTTAAGGTGCTCTAGGCGGCTTTGAATGGGCGCGGGGGAGCGTAAGTTCATGGCCCGCATCATTTGCCGAATAGACGGAGAATGCTGATTGGCTCGGATGTAGTCTATCAGCCAGTCATAGAGCTCCTGTTGGGCGGTTGTTAGAGATTCCATAGGATTTAGCCACAGCATCAACGTTATTCCATGGAACAAGTGTACCAACTGAGCCGCAATCTGTCTACTGTAGCAGCAATTATTCGACTAATCCAGCCCCAATCTTTCTAAGTAAACAAAGCAACAAAACAAAAAAGGCTGCCACGAGGCAGCCTTTTTAATCATCGGTAGTGTTGGGCTCGTTTCAGCCCTTGAGTTTTAAGTTGACTAACTCCACGGGCAACTAAACCCCTAGCGTCATTCCTAACGGAATTCCTAGCGGATGTATTCCTTCAGAATGCTGTTGCGGTTGGGGTGGCGCAGCTTGCGCAGCGCTTTAGCTTCAATCTGGCGAATGCGCTCGCGGGTAACGTTGAAGATCTGGCCGATCTCTTCTAGGGTCTTCATGCGGCCATCGTCGAGGCCGTAGCGCAGGCGCAGCACATCGCGCTCGCGGGGGCTGAGGGTGCCCAGCACGCTTTCTAGGTCTTCCCGCAGCAGGCTTTTAGAGACCTGGTCTTCGGGGGTTTCACCATCGGACTCGATAAAGTCGCCCAGGCGAGAATCTTCTTCTTTACCGATGGGAGTTTCGAGGGAAATGGGGAGCTGAGCCGACTTGGCGATAAACCGCAGCTTCTCGATGGTCATTTCCATCCGAGTGGCAATTTCTTCTTCGGTGGGCTTGCGGCCTAGCTCCTGGGAGAGCAGCTTGGTGGTTTTCTTGATGCGAGAGATGGTCTCGTAGAGGTGCACCGGCAGACGAATGGTGCGCGACTGATCGGCGATCGCCCGGGTAATGGCCTGACGAATCCACCAGGTGGCGTAGGTGGAAAACTTGTAGCCCTTCTCGTGGTCAAACTTTTCGGCGGCGCGAATTAGACCTAGGCTGCCTTCCTGAATCAAATCCTGGAAGGAGAGTCCCCGGTTCATGTACTTTTTGGCGATGGACACCACCAGACGCAGGTTGGACTGCACCATTTTGTCTTTGGCGCGGCGACCAATGTGTAGGCGGTGGCGAAATTTGGCCAAGCTATAGGTTTCGCCTTCGTCTTTGCTAACCGCTTCGGCCCACTCGGCGTCGTAGGGGTCGCGCTCTAGGGCGTCGGCCAGCTCGTCGTAAATGCGCTCTAGCTTGAGTAGATCGGCAATTTTCCGGGCTAGCTCAATTTCTTCTTCGGCCCGCAGCAGCCGGATACGGCCAATCTCTTGGAGGTAAAGACGAATAGAGTCTTCGGTGTAGTGACGTTTTTTGGTTTGAGCTCGGCGGCGGGTTACTTTCCCCTTAGGCGCTTTATCATCGGCGCCGGCCTCGTCATCTTGAGCAACAAAATTCTCGTCGCCATCGTTACCGTCGATCAGTAGATCGAGCTCAGTATCAGGGTCGATGGTGCCGAGCAGATGATTTGCTTGGGTCATGCCGCGATCCTCGTGCTCCTTAAGGTTGAAAGACAAAGGCTGTGATCAGATTAACAGCTCTCTTAGATAGATGCCCACAGTTCCGAAAAAGTGCGGATCTATTTTTTGAGGATCAGGTGGTAAAGCCTAGATAGCTAGGACAACCACAGCGCTGATCTGAAGCTGATGGCCTCGGTTCGCTACGCCTCTACCGGGAGGAATACATTAGCGGTGCCAGGGCCTTTCAATTTTAACTGCAATATCAGGCGATGTACCACCCCAACTTTTTAGAGTCGTACCCCAATCGGCTGAAAGGCTTAACTTTAGGGAAAAAAGAGCCTCTGAAATGAACCTTGAGGTAGGCAGAGAAAAGCAAGAAATAGAACAAATAAACTACTTTCTGTTCTATTTTGCTCGCTTAGCAGGATATAAACCTGGGTAAAGGTTGCTGCGAACAACTCAAGGAATTTGGTTGGCTTTAGTTGATCGCTCTTGCCGGCCTAACAAAATAGAGCTTGCCGTTTGTAACAAAACCCTTACATAGTGGCGCAGCGATCGAGCAAAACTCAGTAAAGCCACAGAGGCTCCAATAAAGAGCTCTATATTGAGGCAGAAAACTGGATCCTTTTTAGTAGAAACTATCTGCTCCTAGCCCTGGAATTGAGAGGTTTCAGGGGGCTAAATTCTGTGCCTATCCCTCTTTAAATGCCGCTGCCGTCGAGAAATTCTTCGATAACTCGGTCTTGCAGGCGGCAATAAATGCCATCTTTAGATTGCACCGCCCCAATTAGCACCGGTTCGCGGCGAGACTGACCGAGGGCGTGCACTTCTTTTTCCAAGGACTCAATGCGATCGAGGAGGGCACGAATGACCTGCGCCTCTGAGTCGGGCAGGCTACCGTGCTCTAAGGGGTCTACCCGCTCTCCGGCACGGTACACAACGCGGCCAGGTACACCGACCACCGTGCAGTCGGAGGGCACTTCTCGTAGCACTACAGAACCGGCCCCAATGCGCACGTTGTGGCCTACGTAAATGTTGCCCAGCACCTTGGCCCCGGCCCCTACAACGACGTTGTCCCCTAAGGTAGGGTGCCGCTTGCCGATCTCCTTGCCGGTACCGCCTAGGGTTACGCCCTGATAGATAAGAGCATAGTCGCCAACAATGGCGGTCTCGCCAATCACAACGCCCATGCCGTGGTCGATAAAGACAGCTCTGCCAATGGTGGCGCCGGGGTGAATTTCGATGCCAGTCAAGAACCGAGCCAGGTGCGAGATCAGGCGAGGTATCACTGGCAGGCCCAAGGTCCACAGCCAGTGGCTAAAGCGATGCAGCGCCAGAGCGTGGAAGCCAGGGTAGCAGGTCAGTACCTCTAGCCAGCTGCGGGCTGCTGGGTCACGCTCGAAAACGATGCGAAAGTCGTCAAGCAGAGTCTTGAGCACAGGCAATGGGTTAACGGCAGCTTCATTATCCTAGCGTGGGCTTGCCCTTGCCCAACACCCTCTCGCCGGCAGGATTAGGGAGTAACGTCTAGGGAGTAACTGTAGCCCTGCCCCTGATTGTGGGAGCCGACCCAGATGCGATAGGTGCCAGCGGCCCAGTTTTGGTCTTGAATGCGGGCGTCGGTGTTGCGACGGTCGGTATCTTCGCCGCAGCGCACGGTGGCGTCGTTGGGCCCCTGTACCAGCAGGCTGGTATCGTTGCCGCCGCTGTTGACCTGAAGGGTGAGAGAGGCGAGGTCTTGCTGCAAGACCATAATGTGGTCGGGGTTGGTGTCGGCAAAGCCGGAGCAGATGCTGCCACTGCGATCGCGCCCGGCGATATTAGACAGCGCGGTAATACCGTTGGTGAAGCCACTGGCGCTGGCGCTAGGGACGGCCTCTGACAGCGTAAACGACTCAAAGTTGGCTTCCTGAGCCAGGGCCGGCAGCGCTGCTATGACACCCATTGCCAAACCTGCCGCTACGGCCATTGCCCCGCGCCCCCAATATTGAATAGCCATGGTGCCCCAGCCTCCTACGGTTCATCTCTATGGTGCTGGGTAACGGCTGCGATCGGCGACCATAATAGACAGAAGGTAAAACTGTCTGCTACTACATCAGCTAACCGTTTATAGCCTATCTAGCCAGCGACTCGGAGGCTTTAGCCATGGAAGTTGTGACATTGGTGCTCTGCGTGATCGTCGCCTGGGCGATCGCCCACTTTGTGGATAGCCTGCCTAGCCTAGGCCAGCTGTTGGTGCCATCGCCCTGGCTGCTGGGGGGCATTGCCCTGGTGCTGGCTACCTGGTTTATGCGCGACTAGCCGCGTCGGTCTACACCTCGGTGGTGCCATAGAGTTCGGGTACATCGCGGGCTGGCGGTAGCGACTTGGCATCGCGGGTTTCGATATAGCCGGTGTAGTAAGCCCCGGGCTCTATCTCTAAGGCCCCAGCGACTACGTCGCCCTCTAGTCGAGCCGTGCGGCTGAGGGTAAGCTTGCCCTCGGCAAAGACCCGAGCCTTAAGCACCCCCTGCACCATAATGTTTTGGGCTCTCACCTCAGGCCCTTCGATCAGCCCTGTAGAAGAAATCTCTAAATCGCCTTTAATGTCTACGGTGCCGTGGATAACGCCGTCTACGCGCAGCATTCCCTCGGCGTGGAGCACCCCCTCAAACTCAGTTTTTTGACTTAGGTAGGTCAATAGCGGAGTTGACTTGCGTTTGAACATTAAATTGCCCTTATGACTCCAGAGAACGGCACTCCTAGCAATGGCCTAAGCAAGGCCTGAGCAATGGCCTGAGCGAAATTGGCTCCCATAGGCTGCAGCGGCCGGCCCAGCAGTTCAGCTATGTAACTAAATCTTAAAAGACAATGGCTTCGGCTTGGGCAAAAAAATTGGGGATCAGTCGAGATTTTCTCAGCCTGAAGAGAGGTGGGCACCGCCTCTTGACCTGGCTAAACTTAAAATCAAAAGAAACTTGGAAGAAATATCCTTGATTCAAAATCATCGGGGATCAATATAAATAGACGATAAACCTAGTTAAATTGACCCGGTTTCTTCTTTGTTTTTTCGCTTCTACACCTTAAAGACACCGTTTTAGCTCCAAAAAACGAGTGCGGGGGAATTTCCCCTGGCGATCGCGGCAAGTTGGACAGAGCGCTTCAGCCCGTTCTGTTCTACCTATTATGTCGCGTTGCTGTTCCACCCATAACAAACCCCTACAGGACGCTACCATGACTGCTACCGATATTCGCCTTCAGTTTGAGCAAACCGTTCAAGCCTTTGAGTCGGTCGATGTAGACTGCAAAATTGCTGTGCTCTGGCAAACCTACGACACTCTTGGTCAGGCTTTTGCGGCCATTGCCCCAGTGGCCCTCTTCTCCCAGGCGGTGCAGCAGCTGCTCAGCCAGATTCAGCAGGTCGATCGCCACGATCAAGCGGCGGTTTTGCGCGATATTCTGGCCGGGGCCGACACCCGCTTTGCCCAGGCCTACCAGGCGCTCAACATCAATATGAAGCTGGCTTTTTGGCACCGGCTGTTTCACCTAATGCCGGCCAGCCGCCTGCCCCTGGCCGCTTGCCAGGGTGGTCCCGCTACCACCCAGTCCCTCCTTGCTCGTCTCAATACCATGGGGCTAAACGAGCGGCTTCACTTTTTGCGCCGAGTGTTGGACTAGTTTTGAACCAGGCTGCCGCTAACCCTGACAAGGCGTATCCATGGGGCCAGTTAATGGCTTTTATTGGTTCAAGAGTCGCTTTTGCTGGGTCTGGTGAACGGTTAGGCCGGAGGGGCGATGGAAGGGGATGGTTGACGGTACAGTGAAAATCATAGGCCTGTACCCGGAGCCTAACTGCTCTATCCGTCGTCAAAATCATGTCCACTCATGCCCACTATTGACGTTCATCAGCTCAGTAAGCGCTACCCCGTGGCGGCCAAAGACCCAGGACTAAGGGGCACTCTGCGGCATTTTTTGCGTCGTCAGTACCGCATGGTAGAAGCGGTGCAGGC
>DASQNN010000318.1:0-6001 GCA_035644955.1 Nodosilinea sp.
TGAATTTGAACCAGATTTTCGGGCACCGTCTGGTTGCGCCAGCTCACGACCCGATTGATGGCCCACTTCAGGAAAAAGGGGTCGGTATCCATCAACACCTGCTTAAACAAAGACGAATCTTCCGGGTCGTCAAGACCAAACAGCCATTGCATCAACCCGTATACTGCCCACAACAGTCGCTTGAACGGCACTACTAGCTGCAGCGGCAGCCAGCGAAACAGCTTGTAGTAGTTGGGCACCTGCGCCTCACTGACGGCGCTTGAAATCACAATTATCTGGGCGGGATCACAGAATTTTGCCATTTCTATTGCCATCAGCCCGCCAAAGGAAAGCCCGACCAAAATAGGATGTTCGGTCTTGACCTGGGCCAATAAGCGCTTGGCGTAGTGCTCGATCGATTCGCTCCGACAGGGGCGCTCCCAACGGATATAAACCGGGCGGTACCCCTTTAGCTGCAGGCGGTGAAAGACCCGCCAATCGGCCCCCAGACCGCTGATAAAGTAGATCTCGCGGCTGGCCTCGTCGGCCTCATGGTCAACGCCAGCAAATGGATCGACCCGGCCAGCGATCGCCCCATCCCCCGACTGCGGCTTAAAGGTTTGCAGCTCGGGCATTTGCAACTCGAATTGTAGCTCTGCCGTATCTGCCATGCCGATCTCACACTATGCGCTACGGCCTATACGCTGGGCACAGACCATACTCTTTAAAAGCGACCATTTAAAAGCAAACAATAGCCCTAGCCTTTGAGGGCTTCGATTTCTTTGCGAATGGCGGCTAGTTCTTGGGTAAGCGTCTCTAAATCGCTCTGCACAGAAACATCTACTACGGGGCTAGCCACGGTGGTAATGGTGGGCCCTCCAGCCTCTGGACCAGGGCCGGTGAAGGGGTTGGGCATCTGACTGAGCAAGCCATCAACGAATTGCCGGGCCTCACGCTCGGTGGTCTCACCTTTGACTTCCAGCTCTTCGGTGAGGCGATTGACGTCACCGCCCATGGCCGAAAACTTTTGGCTAGAGCTTTCGGGGTCTTGAATGGCTTCAATCAGAGAAGCGGTGGCCCCGAGGGTAACGCGAAACCCTTTTTGCAAAGTCTGGGAAAGATCGTCAGGGTACATAGCTTTACTGCCGTAGAAACTCCAAAAGCCAGGCGCTAGGTGGTGGGTCTGGGGGATTGCAAACCGCCAAACCCCTCCGCTGCGGAGCGTTGTGCTCCCGCCCTAGCGGCGCTTTGCGGTTTTATTCTATCGCGATCGCCTCTAGGGTGCGGCATCTAGGGCTACTATCTCCCTACCGGTAGAGAAAAAAGCTGGTCGGCCTGCCGCTAGTGCAGCAATTGCTTGTCCCCGGCCTCGCTGTCGGCCCGTCGCTAGCTCAGGTAAGTACTGATGTCTTCGTGCAGCTGCGATAGCTCGGCCTCGGTGGTAACGCGAATGCGATCGTCGCGCAGGGTGATCAGCACCTTGGCTGCAAAGGGGCTGGGCCAAATGTTGGGGTTGCAAAACACTTCTAAAAACACGTCCCCAGTGTGGCGGTATTCCAGGGGGGGCTGAGGAGTGCGGCGGGTGGGCTCTCCCCCCTGGGCCGTGGCCGCCTTGAGGGTGGCCATCAGCCCATCGAGGGCAGTCTTTAGCCCCTGGGCAGCTTCGGTCGAGAAGTTAAATCGCAGGGATCCCTGGGGCAGGTTGAGGGTAAAAGGAGTCGTCATGGGTGAATGGTAAAGGGGCAAAGGGTGAATAAACTGGCGCGTTAAGAGGGTTAAAGGGATGAGTGAGTGAATTGAAGGGGGACAGCGCCAGCCTATTGTGTCATCTGGTGGGTGGGGTAGCGCAACGGACCAGGGCCGCGATCGCAGGCAGCAGCATGGCGAGGGGAGGTGGCGGGCTGCGATCGCCTACTAATTCCCACTCATACCCGCCGAGCACCCCAGACTACCACCAGCCACCGCGAAGGTAACGATAGATTACGTTGTGTATCTGGCTGCGGCACAACTCAGATTTCTATATAGCGCCCTATTGCCGGGCTCAAATCCCTAAGAAAACCCTAAAGCTTTGCCAGTTCAAGGGTTGCACTCTCTACAGTAGTAATCAGTAACCAAGATTGTCGGCACTGATATTCCTTAGTAGCTTGTAATCAATGGGTGAAGCAGTTACTCCTTCGGATTGTCTACTGCCTTAATACTCTGAGGCTATGACCCAGCGAATTTCTCTCCTGCTGATTCCCCTCAAGGCTTGACTGCTCTAAGCCCCAAACCCCCAAACCGCACTGCTCAATGCTGGAGATGGCATGGCCGCAAACTTTCCCTTCCTTTCGCCCCTCGTTACACCCCATGAGTCGCTGTGGCCCGCCGCCGCCCTTACCCCGGTCGATCGCATTCGCCGGCTGGTGTGGAAGATCGCCTTCGCCACCCTGGCCCTGATGGCGGTAGGCAGCGCTACCCGCGTGATGAATGCGGGCCTAGCCTGCCCCGACTGGCCCCTGTGCTACGGCCAGCTGGTGCCCCAGCAGCAGATGAACCTACAGGTCTTTCTAGAGTGGTTTCACCGGCTCGATGCTGCGCTCATCGGCCTCAGTACCCTGTGGCTGGTAGCCCTTTGCACCTGGTATCGGCGGCAGGTGCCGGGCTGGCTGCCCTGGGCAGCGGTGGGCGCCCTTGCCCTGATTGGGGTGCAGGGAGCCCTGGGCGGCCTAACGGTGACGCAGCTGCTGCGTTTCGACATTGTGACCGCCCACCTGGGCACGGCGCTGCTGTTCTTTAGCGCCATGTTAATCATTGCCAGCTGTCTGCTGCCCTATCGCAGCACCGGCACCGTGGGTCGTCTGCCCTGGCTGGGTCTGGGGGCGACGGCGATCGTCTACGCCCAGTGCCTGCTGGGGGGGCTAGTGGGGTCGCGCTGGGCGGCTCACCAGTGCCTGGGGCTCAAAGAACTTTGCCAGGTGATGAACAGCCACCTGCTAGGCATTGTGCCCGCCAGCGCGGCGGTGCTGGCTCTAACCTGGACCGTGTGGCGCACCCCGGCGCTCACCTATCCCCTGCGGCGGTTGGGCAGTTTGGCCAGCGTTCTGCTAGTGTTTCAGCTGGTGATGGGGATAGCCACCTTTCGGCTGCGGCTTCAGGTGGAGCCGCTGACGGTGGCCCACCACACCCTCGGGGCGGCGCTGGTGGGCACACTGGTGTGCTTTACGGTGCTGGCCTGGCGGGACCGCCTGGGCCCTGCCCCCAAAGACTACCGAATTGGCGCGATCGCTGACCCAGCAGAGCTAGCTGGCGCTGCCGCTGCCGAGTCCTAGGCAATACCAAACCGTCACCCCACAGCTGTTTGGGCTCTAGCGACTAGTTGGGTTAACTCTATTGGGCCGTATCTAGCTGATATTGCGGTTTTTAGAACCATTTAGGATTTTTTGCATGAATCAGACCACCACATGGAATGCCCCTACCCGCCACCACGAGTCGTTTAAGGCTGTGGTGCAGAGCTATGTGCAGTTGACCAAACCCCGCATAATTCCCCTGCTGCTGATCGAGACGGCGGCGGCAATGTGCGTGGCCAGCCACGGCGAGGTAGACCCGGTGCTGCTGATGGTGACGTTGCTGAGCGGTACCCTAGCGGCGGCCTCGGCCCAAACCATTAACTGCGTCTACGATCGCGACATCGACTACGACATGGAGCGCACCCGCCATCGCCCCATTCCCTCCGGGCGCATCCAGATCCGCGATGCGCTGGTGTTTGCCGGGGTGCTGGCGGCCCTGGCCTTTGGCCTACAGGCCCTGGTCGCCAACCTGCTGAGCGCCGTTCTGGCCATGGTGGGTCTGGCTATCTACGTGGGTGTCTACACCCACTGGCTAAAGCGATCGTCGCCCCAAAACATTGTGATTGGCGGGGCCGCTGGGGCCATCCCGCCTCTGGTTGGCTGGGCCGCCGTTACGGGCGACCTGCCCCTGGCCGCCTGGCTGTTTTTCGCCATCGTCTTTATCTGGACGCCCCCCCACTTCTGGGGTCTGGCCATGCTAATTCAAGACGACTACGCCAAGGTCAACGTGCCGATGATGCCCGTGGTAGTTGGCGACCAGGCCACGGCCCAGCAGATCTGGTACTACACCCTGGTGCTGGTGCCCTTAACCCTAATGATGACCTTTCCCCTAAAGGCAACCGGAGTGGTATATGCCGTCATTGCCCTGGTGTTAGGCAGCATGTTTATGCAGCGCTCCTGGGCGCTGCTCCAAGACCCCAGCGATCGCGACCTGGCCAAGGGGCTGTTTAAGTTCTCGATTCTCTACATGATGCTGCTGTCGACGGCGATGGTCGTCGATAGCTGGCCAATCACTCGGGCGGTGGTGGCCAATCTTTCGGGGCACCTAGAGCCTTTAGTTAGCATGCTGCCCTTTTAAGACACTCTTCGAGTCAGCAGAATGAGTGCATCAATATCATCAGTAGAAATAAGGGAACAATGATGAAAAATTAAGGGAACTGAGGGCACAACCTACAACCTTTCTGGGGACAAGTGGTCTCCAGAAAGTCGAAGGTGACTATAATGCCTGTTATGAATTTGTCGCTCACGGTGCTCTCTATAGCACTGGGAAAGTCACTGGGCAAATGGGTGGTGGGTTGCTCTTCGGTGAAGCGTACAGCATACGTTTCCCTTAACATAGTGTCTTAAATGGTTTTGCCGCCGTATGCTACGCCCCTTGGTTCCCGAAATTAGCGATGTCCAATTCCCCAACGGCAATAGTGCTCAGGTTTTGTCGCTATCGGATCAAACCACGAGTCTAGAGGCCCTAGACTGCATGGGGTTGCCCATGGCTCAGCCTACTCTGGTGATCATTGGCGGAGCTAGCCTGATGTCTGCCGAAAGCATCGAGCGATTGCAAACGGTTTTTGATCAGGTGTTTGCACCGTTGGCCCAATCCTTGGGACTAACGGTGCTCGATGGCGGCACCGATACCGGAGTGATTCACATGATGGGTCAGGCGCGCCACGCCATTGGCGGCAATTTTCCCCTGATTGGGGTGGTACCCCAGGGCAAAGCCCGGTTGCCGAGCGATCGCCACGACGATTCCCGTCATGACCTAGAGCCCAACCACACCAACTTTTTCCTCATCCCTGGCGATGAGTGGGGCAGCGAGTCGCCCTGGCTGGCCGAGCTGGCTTCCCAAATTTCGGTCGACCGCCCGGCACTGACCATTTTGGTTAACGGTGGCCAGATAGCCTTAATCGATTTAAAAGAAAACTTGGCGACGGGCAGACCGGCGATTGTGCTGTCAGGCAGTGGGCGTTTAGCTGATTCGATCGCCGCGGCGACCACCGCACCGCCACCCGAGACCGATCCGGCGATTCTCGAACTGATTCAGCACTACCAGCCCAACGGCAAGTTAGAGGTCATAGATTTATCTATGCCGGTCGATCAGATGCGCGATCGCCTCCAGCAGTACTTCAGCTCCACCCTCGTCTGAGGTTTCTCGCCGTGACCTCTTTGCCTTCAGAGCCCGCCGATTCTGTGCCTGCCCCCGAGAGCAATGCTGCTTCCCAGAGCTTGCTCAACAGCGCTTGGGAAAGGTATCGGGTCTACAGCCAAAATGCCTCTAAGGCTCAGGAGCGGTTTCTGGCCGTTGAGCGCCTGATTACACTTTTGGCGCTTTTGGTTGTGGTTTTGGCGGTGGTCCATCCAATCGTTCTTCACCAAACACCCACATCTGGAAACCCAGCAGAACTGAACAAACAACTGCCTTTGAGCTTACTTTTCGACCAGCAGCATATTGGTTTAGGGCTGCTCAATCTGCTGCTGATTATTTTGCCTATTACGATCACGGCGTTGCGAGCTTTTGCTGTCAAGTTTAGTCGAGGCAATAACTGGGTAATTTTGCGGGGCAATGCCGAAGCTCTCAAAATGGAAATTTTTTATTACCGTACTCGGGTCAAGCAGTATCGAACCGATCGCAACACAGAGCTAGCCGAAAAAATTCAGCAGATTAGCCAACGGTTGAAGGGCAGCGTTGTGCACCAGCGGGC
>DASQNN010000319.1:0-1519 GCA_035644955.1 Nodosilinea sp.
CTGGTCTGCGGCAACGGAGGTAGCGCCGCCGAGTCGCAGCACTTTGCGGCAGAACTGGTGGGCCGGTTTTGCTCCCACGATCGGGTGGGGCTGCCGGTCATGGCCCTGACCGCCGACGTGGCCCTGCTCACCGCCTGGGCCAACGATGTCGGCTACGGCGACGTTTTTGCCCGTCAGGTGCACACCTTTGCCCAGCCCGAAGACCTGCTGCTGGTAATCAGCACCAGCGGCTGTTCCCAAAACCTGATTCAGGCGGTGGCGGCGGCCAAGGCCTGCAATATCCGCTCGGTGGGGCTGCTGGGCGGTAGCGGCGGCGACCTGCTGCCCCTGGTCGACCAGGCAATCTGCGTGCCCAGCCCCGACCCCCAGCGCATTCAAGAGGTGCAGCTGCTGGCCCTGCACCTGATCTGCGAATGGGTCGAAGCCGACCTAGAGCGCTCTGACCAGCCGCCCGCCCAGCGGCCCCTGGAAGAAGCCCCACCGACGCGATCGCGCAAGGTGAGCAGCAGCCCTAGCCCCGCCGCCTCGGTGCCCGCCAGTCGAAGTTCTTAAGGGGGCAGGGTGCAAGGTTTAGGGTTCAGGTGTCAGGTCCGAGATTTCGCGATGACTCGCGAAATCTCCTAGGCCCACCCCCCAACCCTGCACCCTAGACCGCAGACCGTAGACCGTTCACCCTAATTTTTACAAGGAAACCCATGCAAACCCTCTCCAAACCCTCCAGCCAAATCCCTTCCCTCGCGGGCAAAGTGGCCATTGTCACGGGCGGTGCCAGCGGCCTGGGCGCGGCCACCTGTCGCTGTCTGGCCGCAGCGGGGCTCAATGTTATTGTCGCCGACCTGCGCCACGACCAGGCCACTGCTCTGGCCGCAGAAATTGAGGCCGATGCGGGGCAGGCGATCGCCCTCGGCCTCGATGTCGCCCGCCCCGACAGCGCCTCGGCCCTGCTCGACCAGGTGCGCGATCGCTACGGCCGCATCGACGTGCTGATCAACAACGCCGGCATTGACGTCACCGAATCGATCGAAGACCTCACCACCGACCAGTGGCAGCAGGTGATCGGCGTCAACCTCAACGGCCCCTTCTACATGGCCAAAGCCGTCTTCCCCCACATGCGCCAAAGCGGCGGCGGCCACATCATCAACATTGTCTCCACCGCCGCCAAACGCGCCTGGGCCAACGCCTCCGCCTACCACGCCAGCAAGTGGGGTCTGCTCGGCCTCTCCCAGGCCCTCCACGTCGAAGGTCGGCCCCACAACATCAAAGTCACCTCCCTAATAGCGGGCGGCATGCGCACCCCGTTCCTGCTAGAGCGCTTTCCCGACATCGACCAAACCACCCTGCAAGACCCCGCCAACGTCGCCGAAACCATCTGCTACCTGCTCATGCAGCCCAAGGACACCGTGATCTCAGAAATGATGGTGCTGCCGATGAAGGAGACCTCTTGGCCGTAATGACTCCTGCAATCTTCCTCGACAAAGACGGCACCCTGATCGAAGACGTGCCCTACAACGTTGACCCG
>DASQNN010000320.1:0-6362 GCA_035644955.1 Nodosilinea sp.
CCTGATTGAGGCCAACGGGCTCACCCTGTCGGCCTACTGGGAACTGCTGGGGCTAGCCAACAACGACCCTGAATTTCGCGATCGCGTCCTTGCCCAGATCGACGAAGCCAATTTCTAGCGCACGCCTAGCTACCGCTTAACCTAATCGCAGCCGGGGGCATTTCCCTAGGGCTGTACAAACTCCGAAGGTCGCCTAAAGTTTTCCACCGGCACATTGACCAATGCCTGCTGCATAAAGTCTTTCCACACCGGTGCAGCGTAGGTACCGCCAGTGGTGCCCCCTCGCATCGGCGTGTAGTTGTCATTGCCAATCCACACCGCTGTCGAAAGCTGGGGCACGTAGCCCACAAACCAGACGTCCCGCTGGGAGTCGGTGGTACCGGTTTTACCCGCCGCCGGTCGCCCAATCTGGGCCGCCGTTCCCGTGCCCCGAGCAATTACCCCCTGCAACACATCGGTCAGGGAGGCCGCTGCCCAGGGGTCAAGCACCAGCTGAGGTCGGGGGGTGTTTTCAAGCAGCACATTGCCGCTGCTGTCGCTCACCTGCACAATAAACGTTGGCTCAGAGTACCAGCCGTTGCTGGCAAAGGTGGCATAGGCTCCCGCCATTTCCATTGGGGTCAGGTCTACTGCCCCCAGGGGCAACGAGGTCACTGGCTGCATCGGGCTGCTAATGCCCAGCGTCCGGCACAGCTCAATAATTTGATTGACCCCCACCGCCTGGCCCAGCTTTACCGCCGGCACGTTGCGCGACATCTCCAGGGCGGTGCGAATGGGAATGTTGCCCATAAAGCTGCCGTCGTAGTTTTTGGGGCTGTAGTAGCGGTAGCCATCGGGGTAGCTCACTGGCGTATCGGCCACGGAACTGGCCGGCGTGTAGCGCCCAGTGGCAAAGGCCGCGTAGTACACAAATGGCTTAAAGGCCGACCCCGGCTGTCGGTAAGCCTGAATGGCCCGGTTGAACTGGCTTTGTCGGTAGTCAACCCCGCCCACCATGGCTTTGACAAAGTGGGTGCGGGGGTCAATGGCCACCAGAGCCATTTGGTCAGCAACATTGCGAATGCGGGCATTGTGCCGCTGCACCGTGGCTTCGGCCATTTGCTGCATGCCCAAATCCACGGTGGTTTGTACCCGCATGCCGCCCTTCAATACCGCCTCGTTGCCAAAGCGCTGCTTCAGTTCCTCCACCGCCGCCTCGGTCACGTAGGGGGAAATGCTGCTGCGAAAGGACTTGATTTCGCCCACTAGCAGGGGCGCGTCGCGAGCCGCCACCTCTTCTTCAGGGGTAATCCAGCCCAGCTGACGCATGCGGTTAAGTACCACAGCCTGGCGCTGCTTGGTGGACTGATAATTGTGAAAGGGGCTGTAGGTCTCCGGGGCTTGAATCAGCCCGGCCATCATGGCAGCCTCGGGCAGGTTGAGATCTCTGGCCGACTTATTGAAGTAGCTCTGGGCAGCCGTTTCCACGCCATAGTTGTTGTGGCCCCAGTACACCTGGTTGAGGTACATCTCCAGAATTTCGTTCTTGCTGAAGATTTGCTCTAGCCGCAGAGCCAGCACGGCCTCGGCAACCTTACGACTGATGGCGCGCTCGGGGGTTAAAAACAGGTTTTTCACCAGCTGCATGGTGATGGTAGATCCCCCCTCCACCGTGGAGCCTGCCTCGGCGTTGGCCAGCAGGGCTCGGCCCACACTGCTGGGGTTGATACCGTTGTGGGAGTAGAAATAGCTGTCTTCTACCGCCAGCACCGCCCGCTTCAGGTGGGGCGACATCTCGTCGAGGTCGATGACTTCGCGGTTGGCTTCGTCGTGCAGGCTGTCGAGCAGTGTGCCATTGATGTCGTAGACGTAGCTGGTTTCGCTGGGAACGTAGTTGCGCAGCACCCGCACATCGGGCAGGTTGCGAAAGCTGATGGCCAGTCCCACTAGCCCGCCGGCCAGCACAGAACTCGCGATCATGGTGGTGCCCAGCAGCGCCGCCGCCGCTACCTGCCCCACGTCTTGCACGTACTTGAGCGCGTTGGGCGCTCGGCGCAGGGGCTGAGGCTGAGGTCGACTTTTGTGGCGAAGAGTGTTGGTTGACACGTTGGCGATTAAGGATTGCTAAAGGTGACGGCGGTGCTGCGTAGCGATGAAGACTCAGCGATAAAGGTTAAGGACCTGCTTCTTACGGGGGAAGATTAGGCATCGGTAGATGACAGTTAGGCCATTATAATGACCCTCTAGGCAAGTGAACGCTACCCTTAGGACCTCCGGTGCTAAATAGGGCCGTTCAACGGCGATAGTTTGACCACGATGGGTCATAGGACGATGGTCTAAGGCCGGGTTAGGGATCATAGTGTGGGCACGCCTATCCTAGCTTTGCAGATGCTTATAAGGCGAAGCTAAGGACCAGTTTTGCTAGAGTCTACTTAAATTGGCCCCGGTATCCTAATCTTTGCCCTACTGTTTGTCCAACTGGCTTGCTATATGGCTCTGCCTGGCTGTCCCGGTTGTTTGTTTTTACTGCCCCACCCCTTAACTCCGCCCGTACCCACCATGCCCCAGGTTAACCCCAGTTCGCCCCCGGCCCAGTTTGAGAACATTTACCGGGGCCTCAGCGAGGTTTTTCCTGATCAGCTTGGCTCCACTGACCCTGAGCAAAGTCTCGCTCAGCGGCTGCTTCAGTGCGATCGCCCGCTGCGGGTCAAGCTTGGTATAGACCCCACCGGGGCGGAAATTCACTTGGGCCACAGCATTCCGGTGCGCAAGCTGCGCGCCTTTCAGGATGCGGGCCACACCGCCGTGCTGATCATTGGCGACTTCACCGCCCGCATTGGCGACCCCACCGGCAAGTCAGAGGTGCGCCGCCAGCTCACCGGGGCCGATGTCAGGGCCAACGCCGAGACCTATTTAGAGCAGGTGCGCCCCATCCTCGATTTTGATACCCCCGGTCGGCTGGAGGTGCGCTATAACTCCGAGTGGCTCTCCTCCCTTGACTTGGGCAAAATTTTAGAGCTGCTCACCACCATGACCGTGGGGCAGATGCTGGCCAAAGAAGGCTTCTCCGAGCGCTACAGCAAAGGCGACCCGGTGTTTCTCCACGAGTTTCTCTACCCCCTCATGCAGGGCTACGACTCGGTGGCCGTGCAGTCAGACATTGAGCTAGGCGGCACCGACCAAAAATTCAACATTGCCGTCGGTCGCGACCTGCAGCGACACTTTGGCCTCAGCCCGCAGTTTGGCGTGCTGCTGCCCCTGCTGCTCGGCACCGACGGCAGTCAAAAAATGTCGAAGTCCCTGGGCAACTACGTGGGTCTACAAGAAGACCCGCTCAGCATGTACTCCAAACTTGAAAAAGTGCCCGATGCCCTGATTCGCGACTACTTTGAGCTGCTGACTCCCTTTGCGCTTAACAGCCTGCCTGAAAATCCCCGCGATCGCCAAAAGCTGCTGGCCCTAGAGGTTACTCGCCAGTTCCACGGCGAGGCGGCAGCGGCCCAGGCCCAGCAGGCTGCCATTAGCCTAGTGCAGGGCACCGGCGAGCCCGCTGCCGGGGTACCCGAATTTTCCCTGGCGGCAGTCAACTTTCCGGCCAAGCTGTTTTACCTGGTGGGGGCCACCAGCCTGTGCGCCAGCAGCAGCGAAGCCCGCCGCCAAATCCAGGGGGGGGCCGTTAAGCTCGATGGCGAAAAGGTAACCGACCCCAACCAGGAGTTTGCCAGCCCCGATGAACTTGTGGGCAAAGTGGTGCAGGTGGGCAAGAAAAAGTTTGCCCGGCTGGTGCCCTAGCCCACCCTGACCCCTCGATAACCGAGCCCAGTGGAGGACAACCTAGTGGGCGGGCTGCATCAGCAGGTGGCGCAGCTTGTCGCGCTCGGCGACGGAGAGAGTAGAGGCGAATTTCTCTAAATCCTGCGCGCCTATGGTGCTCAACACCTGGTGTAGAGCATCTAGCCCGGAGTTGGATACGACAGCCGGGTGGTGACCAGGGGTTTCAGGTAGGCTACAGCTGCCGCCATCACAGTTGAGGCGCAGGTCGTGCCAAATCATGGTGGGTACAACCCAACCGCGCTGCCCGTGCAGCTCACGGAGCAACACATCGGTTTCCCAAAAGGTTTTGGGTGACGGGTAGTTTTCCTCGTTCCAGGCGTGGGGCACGGTAAAGCAGCCAAAGTGCCGCAGATAGTCTTCAGAATCGAGTAGGGCAGTAATCATGGCTTTTACCCCATGGCGCATTAAAATGTCGCAGTAGTCATGCATTTCTGCTCGATCGCTGGGGGCACGACCAATAAAGTGCTTAAAGCACAGCTCAATAAATTTAGGATTTGACGAGTTGTAGTAAAACTCGTTGAGATAGACCTCGGAGTGCCCCAGTTCTCGCAAGAACCGCTTAACGCCAATTTTGTTTTTTAGAAATTCGGCCTCAATTTTTGCCAGCTGTTTGCGCTCAAACCCGTAGGGCTGCCGTTCTAATACCTGAGCATAGATCTGGTGCAGGGCCGCCTGACGCTCTTCCCCCGGAGACTGGCGACTCACCGTGATTTCTTTAACCGCAAATTCATCTACAGACGTCATGGCAAACCTTCCTGCAACAAAAAACATCATTGATAGCCACGGTCACATGACTTAGAACGTTGAGAAACTCTCACAACGCTCAAACGTTTAAACGTTTTTCTGGGAAATGTCTCAACTAAATTGACCAAGGCTATATCTGGGTCTATTTCCAGACTGCCCAGGGCACATTCCTGCCGATGGTTTTGATGCTTTTCTTAACTATGTTTTTCTTAACTAAAACGATAGGAAAACTCTCCTACCCCACGCTGATCTAAGCCGAAGTAGGACCACGAGCAGAGCAAGCAACCTATTCCGGTAGGCTAATTAACCCGGCAAGACAGGTTTGGGGCGATCGCCTCAGGCATAGCGATCGCCCCCCAATCCCCTAGACGCCAAAGCTAGATCGCCTACAGAAAGGCCGCCTGCTGAGCCGCCAGCAGCTGTTTTATGCCTAGTTCCCCGACCTCTAAAATCTGGTTCATCTGCTGACGGCTAAAGCTGCCCTCTTCGGCAGTGCCCTGCACTTCGATGATGTTGAGGCTCTCGTTAAGCACCACGTTGAAGTCCACGGCGGCGGCTACATCTTCGTCGTACTGCAAATCGAGAAATACGTCGTTTTCGATCAGGCCGACGGATACTGCCGCGACACTGTGCACCAGGGGCGATCGCGCCAGCAGCCCCTGCGCCACCAGCCCCTCAACCGCATCCCTAAGGGCCACATAGCTGCCTGTAATGGAGGCCGTGCGGGTGCCCGCGTCCGCCTGAATCACGTCGGCGTCTACCAGCAGGGTGCGCTCCCCCAGCAGCTCAAAATCGAGGGTCGATCGCAGGCTGCGCCCAATCAGTCGCTGAATTTCTTGGGTGCGCCCCGACAGCTTCATGAGTTCGCGGGGCTGGCGCTGGGGGGTAGCCCCCGGCAGCATGCGATATTCTGCCGTGAGCCAGCCCCGACCCGACCCCTGCAAAAAGCGAGGCACGCCCTCCTCAACGGAGACGGTGCAGAGTACCTGGGTGTTGCCGCACCGGGTCATCACAGACCCGGCCGAAAAGGTCGTAAACTGGCGCTCAAAACTGACGGGGCGCAACTGGTGGGGTTGCCGGCCGTCGGGACGTTGCCAAGCCATACAGGGTGCCTCAATTGCCCTCCCTAGAATACAGCACTCAATTCCGGGTTGCCTGGTTTTTCAGCTTCCGTCTAGATTGCCTTGGGCGCTGGCCTCGACGCCCTAAGTGAGGGTGGTACAGGCGCATTAATTGAATGCATATAGAGTAATTTGTCGATTCATCTCCGGCAAATCACGCTATATTTAGCCCAGCCTTTAAGGCTGCCCCAGCGCTTACCATGCGCTTGGCTACTCCTGCTCTGGAGTAGTTGACGGGCGATCGCCATTGTTTGCCCCTGCTGTATTAGCCCATGGTCTCTCAGCTCAAACCCCTCTCCCTCTCCCCGGCTCCCCCCTCGATTGTCCGGCACCCGCTGCTGCAAACGGTGGAGGGAACGGTGCAGGTTTTCACTGCCGTACACCGCAATTTTTTTACCAACGTCATGGTGCAGGCGCTGCGCATTGCCGACCAGGGTAAGGCCGTGCTGATTGTGCAGTTTCTCAAGGGGGGCATTCACCAGGGGCCGACTCAGCCCATGCAGTTTGGCCAAAACCTCGATTGGATCCGCGCCGACATGCCTCGCTGTATTCACGGCCCCGAGATGAGTGCTGGCGAGCAGCAGGCGATTAAGGAACTGTGGCTGCACACCAAAGCAGTGGTGGCCAAGGGTCGCTATGGCCTTGTAGTGTTAGATGAGCTAAGTTTGGCTGTCAACTACGGTC
>DASQNN010000321.1:0-2324 GCA_035644955.1 Nodosilinea sp.
GGGCAGTCGGACAGATCGGGCAAGTGCCCCTCCACCGTCTGAAAGATCGGCAGATTGCAGCGGCGAAACGCCTCTTGCAATGCCTTGACGTTGGGAATGATCGATCGCAGCAGGCCAACATCGTTGCCCAGGGCATCGCCAAAGCCGCCCGGCTCAATAAAATCGCGCTGCATATCGATGATGATCAGCGCCAGACCGGTGGCGGGCAGCGGGTAAGGGTAGGGTTCAGCTGGTAAGGGCAGGATAGGCATGGTAGGTGAATGGGGGTAGGTGGGGGTAGGGGATGAATGGGTAGATAGGGTGGAATGGGTCTGCCCAACGCTTCGTTATTAATGCTTTGCTATTCCTCAATCTGGACAGGTTTAGCCCAGATAGCCAGGACAATGCAGCCCTCGGAGCTGGCAACGGTGTGACGACTGCCGGGAGGGTTGATTACCAAAGTGCCAGTATGGTAATGGCCGTTGTCGTCGGTTTGGCTGCCCGAGAGCACTAAAATGTGCTCAAACCCGGTATGGCAATGGCGGGGCACTGAGGCCCCCGGCTGGTAGCGCAATAGAGCAGCGGCGGCCCCGTTGTTGGACTCCGGGTAGAGCCGATAGATTTCGACGCCGGGGCGAAAGGGCTGCCAGGGCAGATCGTCAGCACGTGACACAATCTGCCACAGTTCAGGAAAGACAAGGGACTGGCTCGTTGGCATAGGGTTAGTGTCCGGCCATTTTTTGGCCCAGGGTTTTAATGTCGGCGGTGGCGGTGGGGCTTTCGTAAACCAGCTCGCCGTCACTGATTACAAAAATGCGATCGCTCAGCTTCAGCAGCTCGTCTAGATCTTCGCTGACCAGCAGCACCGCCACGCCGCGATTGCGGGCGGCGAGTATCTGGGTATGAATGTAGTCAACCGCCGAAAAGTCGAGGCCAAAGCAGGGGTTAGCGGCAATCAGCAGGTTGATGTTGGTCGACGACAGCTCCCGCGCCAGCACGGTACGCTGCACGTTGCCGCCGGAGAGATGGCCCACGGGGGTATCCACCGACGGAGTTTTGACCGAAAACACCTGCACCAAACCCTCAGCCATGCGCCGAATGTTGCTCAGACTCAGTAGCCAGCGGCGATGGGCCTGGGGCGGGCAGTCGAAGGTGCGTAGAGCCATGTTTTCGGCCACGCTCATGTGGGGTACGCAGGCATTGCGCAGGGGTTCTTCGGGCAAGGTATAGACCTGGTGCAGCGCCATCTCCTTGCGGGTTGACTGGTAGGGCGTGCTGTTGACCAGAATATCACCGCTGTGGCGGGGGCGCTGGCCAGCTAATACTTCCACCAGCTCCCGCTGGCCATTACCCGACACCCCGGCAATACCCACAATTTCGCCACTGTTGACGGTGAGGCTGGCGCTGCGCACGGCGGGCAGACCGTTGTCGCGATCGGCGCAGAGGTCTTTCAGCTCCAGCACCGGGTGCGGGTCGGCTATGGTCACCTTCTCCACCGGGGTGGCCTCTTTCTTTGCGCCCAGCATCATGTGGGCCATGTCGTCGACGGTGAGGTCGCGCACATAACCGTGGCCCGCCAGTTTGCCCTTGCGTAGCACGGTGACCTCGTCGGTAAAGGCCATCACCTCGCGAAACTTGTGGGAGATCATCAGCACGCTGAGGTGCCCAGCGGTCACCTCTTGCCGCAGCAGGCCCAGCACTTCGTCGGCCTCGTCGGGGGTGAGCACTGAGGTAGGCTCGTCAAGAATCAGCACGCGGCTATTCAGATACAGCTGCTTGAGAATTTCGAGCTTTTGCTTTTGACCCGCCGCCAGCTGGGCGATCGGGGTACGCAGATCGATCTGAAAGGGCGAGCTGGCCATAAAGGCGTCAAGGCGCTCATATTCTGCGGCCCAGTTAATCCACTGGGGGCTGTCGTAGCGCGAGAGCACTAGGTTTTCGGCCACGGTCATGGCGGGCACCGAGGTGAAGTGCTGGTAAACCATGCCGATGCCAAAGTGGTGAGCATCCTTGGGGCTGGTGATGGTGCGCGATTGCTTATCGATCAGTACGTCGCCGGAGGTGGGGGTGTAAAAGCCCATGATGCATTTTACCAAGGTGCTTTTGCCCGCCCCGTTTTCCCCCAGCAGGGCGTGAAAACTGCCGGGGGTGACTTTGATTGAGACCTGGTCGAGGGCGGTGAAGGTGCCAAAGCGCTTGGTCAGGTTGATCACCTCTAGCTCAGGCGGGGCGGTTTTGGTCTGCGGTGCAACGGTGGCGGTTTTCATAGGGGAGTAAGGGGGTGGGAGGGTGGATGGGGGGATGGGTAAGGGGTAGGGGGTGGATGGGTAGGGGGTGGATGGGTG
>DASQNN010000322.1:0-2573 GCA_035644955.1 Nodosilinea sp.
GGAAGAAGAGGTAGAGGAGTTGCTTCTGCCATAGTATTCTGTTAAACCAAGTTTTGTCCCGTGAAAACAGCTTCGGCGTGATGCGTTTGCAAAATGACGTGCTCTATGATTTGTCAGGCTTGGAAAGTGCTTGTCAGCGACATGAACAATGGGGTGTTGCTGAATTGAGGTATGAATCTGGGTAGGGGCAAACGCCATTTGCCCCTACGAGAAACGTTCCAGTTTTGATTCATACCTGTATGCAGCAACGCCAACAATGGGTACACCCACAAAAAATCCTTCTGTTCTAGTATTAGGACAGAAGGATTTCTCGATCTTTTAGTGTCCGAGCAAACGGCCTGTTGCTTTTAGCAGAATCGTTGCTTTGACCCAAGCAAGAGAAGCACTAACTAGCTGTTTGACATGGTCTTCATCAAATGCTGGCGAATCTCTTGAATCTGCTCTGTTTCGGCCTGCTTCAGCCGATTAAACAGCTCGACGCATTCCTCAGAGTTGGCTTCGCGAGCATCTTGAATGTACTTGTCGTAGGCGTTTAGGGCCTCGGCTTTGCTTTGCATAACGGTCAGCCAGTCGTATTCTAGATTGCTGACAACTTGTTGAGTTTCGGCTCCGGTAGTCATAACCAATTACCTCCAAGTTCTATATCTACTGTGACTCAATTCAGGGCTTTCTCCATCTCTAAGAAACAAGACTTTTCAAAAATTCTCTAAGTCTTGCTAACCCAAGGCAGAACTTTTCAAACACTTTCCCATGGTGGTTTATACCAAATCCTATCTGTATACCCCCAATTTGTAGGGGCATTGCAGTGCAATACTCCCTACGAGGTATCGGTCTCGAATCGGGGTTGTATGCCTCGGATTTGGTATTAGGTGGCGATCGCCACCGTAAACCACCACCATGCTTAGACTATGGACTAATCTTGCTGGGGGGAGTTAGCGGTCGGCAGATCGGTCGCCTCCGGGTCAGAGCTGCTGGGCACATAGTCTTCGGCTTCGGAATCTACCCCAGGCCCACCAGAGGCGTTAGGCCCCTCACCGGCGGCGGCATTGCGGGCTTCCTGCTGCATCAGTTCCGGGTTTTGATGGATGGCAGCGGTTCTAGCGCCCGGATTGTCGGCAACTTCTTCTAATAGTCTATTTTGTTCGCTTTCCTTGTCGTCAACGTTTGCCATCAATCTATCTTCGTCGCTGTCGTTATCATTTGCCATGGGCTTTGTTCCTCAAAGAGTTGACGATGTAGGGCCATAACCATGGTCAACTGGGCTATGTTAATCAACCTGGCGCTGGCCTAAATTCACTCGTTGTCTTTCACTCGTTGTCTACTTATACGGCAGCGGCAAAGGGCTTGAGCACAACCTTGATGCAGTTCTCTTCTTTGTCGCGGAAGATTTTGTAGGCGCGGGGAGCCTCATCGAGGGGCAGGGTGTGGGTAATCACAAAGGAGGGGTCGATCTCTCCGTTTTGCACGCGCTCTAGCAGCGGCTTGAGGTACTTGTGGACGTGGGTTTGACCCGATCGCATCGTGAGGGCCTTGTTGACAAAGGCACCGATGGGCACTTTATCGATAAACCCGCCGTAAACGCCGGGCACGGATACCTTGCCGCCCTTGCGGCAGGCGGCGATCGCTTGGCGCAGCACCATGGGTCGGTCGCTTTCCAGCCGCACCGCCTGTTTGACGGTGTCGTAGAGGCCCATGGGGCCAGTGCTGTGGGCTTCCATGCCGACGGCATCGATGCAGGAGTCGGGGCCGCGGCCGCCGGTCATTTCCTTTAGGGCTTCTCCAGCATCAAACTCTTCGTAGTTGATAATTTCGGCTCCACCGGCCTGGGCTAGGGCCAGCCGCTCAGGTACGCGATCGATGGCGATTACCCGCTCCGCTCCCAGCATAAAGGCGCTGCGAATGGCAAACTGCCCCACTGGACCACAGCCCCACACAGCCACCGTATCGCCGGGCTCGATGTCGCAGTTTTCGGCTGCCATGTAGCCAGTCGGGAAGATGTCGGTCAAAAAGAGAACTTGCTCATCGGCCAGGCCGTCGGGCACCTTGAGAGGGCCAACATTGGCAAAGGGTACGCGCACGTATTCCGCCTGTCCACCTGCATAGCCCCCCAGCAGGTGGGAGTAGCCAAACAGGCCCGCGGGCGAATGGCCGTAGAATTTCTCAGCCATCCACGCATTGGGGTTGGAGTTGTCGCACAGCGACCACAGGTCACGGTTGCAAAAAAAGCAGCTGCCGCAGGAAATGGTGAAAGGCACTACGACGCGATCGCCCTTTTTCAGGTTGTGGACTTCAGACCCCATTTCAACCACTTCCCCCATGAACTCGTGGCCTAAAATATCGCCCGACTGCATGGTAGGAATGTAGCCGTCGTAGAGGTGCAAGTCAGACCCGCAGATGGCCGTAGAGGTGACTTTAATAATGGCGTCACGGGTATTCAAAATCTTATGGTCAGGAACCGTATCTACGCGGACGTCTTGGCTTCCGTGCCAGCAAACAGCTTTCATTGCATCTCTCCTGATTTATTGCGTTGAGTGGGGGCGTTGAGTCGGTTCCAGGGGGTTTAGTTTTCGGAG
>DASQNN010000323.1:0-4128 GCA_035644955.1 Nodosilinea sp.
ATCAGCGTCAGGGGTTTGCCCCGGTGCCAGAACAGGTAGTGGCGGCCCCAAAACGGCCCGGCCTGACCAAAGGCTTCTTCTAACGCCTCCGAATCGCCGTAGTAGAGGCCTTGAATATCGCGGTATAGCTCGGTGCGCAGACGGGCCAGGCTGGCCCAGATGGGTAGCGACTTGTTTTGCAGGTATTCGTCTACGTGGCTGGCCTCCCACCAGGAGGCGGCGTAGGCGAGGCGCTGACCAGAGGCGGTGCGCAGCCACACCTGGCGACGCAGCCGGGGGCCGGGCACCACCCGAATAATGTCGGGGGCACCGTCGAGGTCGAGGCCAACCGGCGACATGTCGATCACGTCAACTTCGGTGCGATCGCGCGTCAGCAGTTGCAGGTGGCGGGTCGGCGAACCGTCCCCCAGCAGCAGTATTTGCCAGGCCGGGGCCAGCTGGTCGTGGGGCAGCCCCTTTTGCACAGTGGGCTGACCGGCCTGCCAGCGGGGGCGCAGGGCGTGCCAGCCGCAGGGCACCGCCGGGTCGATAAGGGGCTGTAGGGCTGAGGTCAAGGTGTTACAAAAATTCACGACTTACCTCTATGCTATCGCGACAGCATTGCCCTTTCCAGACCAATCTGCCAGAGGCAGGGGACGGTAACGAGACGGGCTACAGTGAGTCAGGTCATTACCGGAGGAGGCACCCCTATGACAGACGGTCTCAAGCTGGCGGTCAACGGCACCCTGATGCGGGGGCTAGAACTCAACCCCAACCTGCTGACGGTGGGGGCCGAGTTTCTCTACGAGACGGCCACCACCCCCGACTACCGCCTGTGGTCTATCAACGATGTACACCCCGCCATGGTGCGGGTGAGCGATGGCGGGGTGGCCGTTGCCCTGGAGGTGTGGCAGGTGCCCCCCACCGGGCTGGTGCAGGTGCTACTGCAAGAGCCCCCGGGACTGAGCATTGGCAAAGTCACCCTGGCCACGGGCGAAACGGTGCTGGGGGTGCTGGGCGAACCCGTGCTGTGTGAAGGCCAGCGAGAGATTTCGGCCTACGGCGGCTGGCGATCGTACTATGCCGCGCTGGAGCGAGAGATTAAACCACAGCCGCAGCGATCGTAAACGTCTTGTTCTGGGCCTCTTATACCAAATCCGAATCACATAACCCCGATTCCCAAAAGGTCAAACCGTAGGGGCGTAGGCGTAGCCGAGCCAGAGGCTCTATGGCATTCACCCGGTTAAATCGGGGGTAGCCAAGCAGGATTTGGCATTGCACTGCAATCCGCATTCAGAAACCCTGATTCAAAACAGGAATCCTGTAGGAGGATTGCAGTGCAATGTCCCCACCAGCCGGATGCAGTCAAACAGGAGTCGGTATCACTCAACCGTCAGCAAAAAGCGCCCCCGCTCGCCTGCCTGAAAGCTGTTGACGAGCACGCTGTAGGTGCCATCGCGGGGCAGCCGCACCGACAGCCCAGAGTTGGTGGTGTTGGCGTTGGCGTCGTCGTTTTCGGCAATGCGGTTGCGGGCGTCATCGAGCAGAATCAGGTAGGGGTCAAAGTCGGGGCTTTCTAGGCGAATGAGCACCGTCTGCCCGGCCCGGCCCTGAAAGGTAAATTCTTGGAAGTAGGAGCCGTCCTGGAGGGTGCGATCGCCCGGTCCCAGATTGCCCTGCTGCCGCAGCCTAGCGCTGCTCTGGGCGGCCTGCCCCTGGCCACCACCCTGGCTGAGGCGCAGCTGGTAGGCCCCCGACTCGCCCTCCGATACGGCATTGGCCAAAATTAGGTACGACCCGGTGTAGGGCAGCTGCACCGAGATGCGGGCGTTGAGGCTGCCGCCGCCGTCGTCGTCTTGAATGGAAAAGTCGTCGCGATCGGGGGCCAGCAAAATCAAGTAGGGGTCGATATTCTGGCTGCTCATGTCGATGGTGACGGTTTGCCCCGCCCGCCCCTCAAACCGGTAGGGGTTGTAGAAGCTGCCATCGGGCAGCACGTTGCTGGTGTCGTCGAGCCGACCCTGCACCACGGCACCGAGGGCAATGGCGGCAGGTTCGCGGTTGGTGCGGCTGCTGGGGGCCGATGCGGTGGCCGTGCCCGATCGCACCGAGGCCAAAAACGTCTGCACCGCATCGGTGGGAATGGCAAAGCCAATGCCCACGTTGCCGCCGCTGTTGCCGGCGGTAAAAATTGAGGTGTTGACCCCGATCAGCTGCCCGGCGCTGTTGAGCAGCGGCCCTCCCGAGTTGCCGGGGTTGATGGCGGCGTCGGTTTGAATCACGTTGCGATCGCGGTCAATGCGGCTGACAATACCCACCGTCAGGGTGCCCTGGAGCCCAAAGGGGCTGCCAATGGCAAAGGCGCTCTGGCCCACCCGCACCGAGTTGATGGGCGCAATGGCGACGGTGGGTAGGCCGGTGGGGTTGCCCCGCAGCCGCACCGCCGCCAGGTCGAGCCGGTTTTGGCCGTAGCCCACCACGTCGCCCTCAAAGCTGCGACCATCGGACAGCCGCACGGTGACCACGCGCTCCCGGCCCACCACGTGGGCGTTGGTCAAAATTAGGCCGCTGGCATCGACAATGCTGCCGCTGCCGCCGCCGCCCCGGGTGTTAATCGCCACCACCGCCGGGCTCACCTGCTCGTACACCCGAATGGTGGTAGCTTCATCGACCGTGGACTGGGCCTGGGCCGGGAGTAGCCCCAGATTAAAGCTGCTGAGCGGAGCGATCCCCGGTAGCCCCGTCAGTAACGACCCCACTATCAACGACTTCACTGCCAACCGCCTAAACGTTGTCTGTGCTATGGCCATGTCAAAACTTACCGAAAAACAAGCAATCCGACCCGCAGCTGAGCCAGCTTAGGCATCAACTTAGATGGAGATTTCACACCTAACTATTCCCTAACCTGCCCGCCTCTGTCAGGATATATCCTCGCCATAGAGAGAATCTGAGCTAGCAGCCACTTTCACCAAGCGCACATGTTCTCAGACCATTCTAAAAACCTGAACTTGGTCCATAGAGGCACCGGGGGCGCGATCGCAGATGTCACAATAGAAACGCAGCACCCAATGGGTAACGCCATGACCACAGCCCAGTGTTGGACCTTTGAACAATACCTGCGTTGGAGTAATGACAGCGAAAAACGCTATGAACTTGTTGACGGGAGCCTAATTGAACTGCCCCCCGAGTCTGAACCAAATACCTCGCTAGCCAACTACCTGTTTTTACAGCTGGTCAATGCAGGTGTTCCATTTCGCTTGGTGCAGCCCCACACCTGTGAGCTTCAGGTGCCTGTGCTACAAGCTGGGGATGCCGCCAACCGCTACCCCGACCTGGTGGTGCTGCGGGAAGAGCACTTGGCCCTCACCCGTCAGCGGTTGACCATTACGTTTGACATGGTGCCTCCCCACCTGGTGGTGGAGGTGGTGTCGCCGGGCGATCGCAACCGCAGCCGCGACTACGATCGCAAGCGTCAGCAGTATGCCGCGCGGGGCATTCCCGAATACTGGCTGATCGATCCCCAAGAACAGGCGATTGTACTTTTAGGTCTGGATGATGGCCGCTACATAACCCTGGAGCGGGTGACAGGCGATGCTCCTATCTATTCCCCCGAGCTTGATCGCCTAGGAGTAAGGCTATCGCTGACCGCAGGGCAACTCCTAGCGATCGTGCTCTAATCCAGGGAATTAGGGGTGCAAACATCAAGGCTTGGTTTTTTAAGGTTTAGAACAATTGCCTAGTTGGACCAGCCCTGAAGGAGCTAGTGTCATGTACATAGTTCCGGAAAAGCCAGTAATGCTCAACAGCTAATTTACTGTCCATTTCCCTCCTATCCCTTGCAACTTTACTAAAAACACGCGCACAGGTTATTGGCAATAACCTGTGCGCGTCTCAATGCAGCTATATCTAGTTTACTGGCTAACCGACGGAGCCTTGAGCACCGGCAGAGCGGCGATCGGGGCCAAACCCTCGGTGGTGGCTTCAGAGTCCACAAACACCTGGCTCAGTCGCGCCGTTAGCTGTTGGGTAGTGGCGTCGTAGATTTGGGTCAGCATCTTGGGGTAGAAGCCAAAGCCAATGATCGGCACCAGCAGACAGGCGATAATAAACACCTCGCGGGGTTCGGCATCGGCCAGCACCTCGTGCTCC
>DASQNN010000324.1:0-6340 GCA_035644955.1 Nodosilinea sp.
GCGCTTTTCGGGGATCAGCCAGGTGAGGTTGTCCCACATTTTCTGAAAGTAGTCGCTCCAGCGCTTGGGGTCGGTGCCGGTGTCGTGGAAGTGGGGGGAATATTTCTCCTGCTCGTTGGAGATGAACCGTTGCAGGTTCTCAAAGGGAATGTTGAGGTCATTGCGGCGCTTGCGAATGCTGGCCACCCAGTCGGCGACTTCTTTGGCGTAGGGCTTTTTGTTGTCGCCCATACTGATGCTGTCGATGATCTGGTGGTCGTGCTCGGATTCCGCCAGAAACAGGCCGGGGAGAATTTCCGTGCGAATCAGATCCGACATCGCTGCCGGAGCCGGGGTGGGGTTGCTCCACCAGTCCACCAGCTTGCCCGCTAGGCGCGCTGAGCAGGCGTTGAGCACCCGCTCCACCGGAAACTGAATGCTGGAGAGGCCAAAGCTCATGAAGTTTTGCGGGTAGCCCAGGGCGTCGGGGCTGGCCCAGTGCTTGCGCACGTTGTCGCGCACCAGCTTTTTGTACTGGCTAAAGCCGGAGCTAAAGTCGAGAAAGACGTTCTGGGCCACCATTTCCAGCACGTCGCCCAGGGTGGGGAAGGTGACTTTGTCGTTGCTGTTGCCCACCAGGTAGGTAAAGTTGAAGGGCACATCCAGCCCGCTCTGGCTGGTGATGCGATCGCTCTGGCTGTCGCTGTACTGCACGTCAAAGCGGGTGTCGCCGCGGCTGTAGTGGTTTAGCTCCATCAGCGCCGCATAGGCGTTGGCAATAACGCGATCGCCCAGCCCCGAAAACGCCCCCGGCAGCACCAAAAAGGCGCTGGTCTGGGGCAATTCTGACACCGGCACCCAGTCGCGCAGGTTGTAGGCCAGATCCATCACCATGCCCGAGCCGGTACCCCCCGACAGCGAGCAGACCACAAAGATGTTGACGCCCTTGTCGAGCTGCACCTTCCAGCGATCGAGCATGAACTTTTCGTGGCCGACGATACGCCCCTTGGCCTTGGTGAAATAGTCTTTGATCAGGGGGTAGTTGAGGCTAAAGGCAAACCGGCCCAGGGCGCGAATCTGCCCCGCCCCCGACAAAATTGAATCGGTGCCCTTGAGTTCGCTGGGGAACCATTCGTCTAGATATTGATAGGCCGAAAGCTTGTTGAGAATGGCCTTGGCGTCTTCGACCTTGGCCCAGACCTGCTCGATGGGCCGCAGGGAAATGTCTTGCTTGAGCACCGTCTGCGCTTCGGAAACCCTGGCGTTTTGCTCGGTGTCGATGTGCAAAAACGAGACGATGGGCAGGGCGTCGAGGGAGCCGTACTGCTCCACGATCATGCGGCGAATTTTGATCAAAATTTCTTTACCCGTGCCCCCCACGCCAATGATGACGGTGGGAGTCATGCCGGTATATTCGCTCATAGGTAGGGGGCCGAAGAAGGGCTGCTGCCAGTTAGGTTTCCCAGATAACTTCCGTGAAATTTCGGAGATTCCCTCAGGGCTTATCAAAAGTTGACATTCAGTTTGACAGGCACCGGTTTGACCGCCTATCTAACCAGGCATGAGTATAGAAGATCGATAGGCCGTTGGTAGTCTGCTAGAGGGCTGAGGCGATCACAGCGATCGCTGACCTAAAAAAAGGTTAAGCCTAGGGAAACAGGCGACTAGCCTGAAGGAGGAGATCGCTAGACTTATAGGAGCAACGGCACCTCAGTCGCCACTGTCCAGCATTGGCAGGCATTGGTCTGAGGTGGAATCTGCCCCTAACTGCTATACCTGTGACCTATTCTCCCCCCAAGTCTCTGCGAGTTCGTCGACTGTTGCCCTGGGCGGTAGCGCTGACGCTGCTGCTGGTGTTTTCGGGCAGCCTGGTGCATTTGCTCACCGAGGGGTGGTGGTTTGAGTCGGTGGGCTACGCGCCGGTGTTTTGGCTCCGCCTGAGGTGGCAGCTGGCTTTGGGGCTGGGGGCATTCGCCCTCTATGCCGGCGTGCTGTGGGGCACCTACCAAATTGCCCAACGGCTCACCCACGATCACCCCTACCGCTTTTTAAGCCGCTACAGCGATCTGACCCAGCGAGACCAGATCCAGCGCTTTATTCATTGGGGAGCAGCAGGGCTGGTGTTTGTGCTGGCCCTGGGGGTGGCGCTACAGGCGACCGCCGCCTGGCAAACGGTGCTGCAATTTCTCAACCCCACAGCCTTTGGCATTGCCGACCCCATCTTTCAGCGCGATATCAGTTTTTACATGTTTCAGCTGCCTTTGTGGCAGGGGCTACAGGCCAACCTGCTGGGTCTGCTGGTGTGGTCGCTGCTGATTGCGGCTACGATCTACGCCTTTAAGGGCGAGGTGCGTCCCGAGCGCGGCTGGAAATACTTTCTCACCGGCCAGGCGAAGGCCCATCTGTGCCTACTGCTGGCGGCGATCGCGGTGCTGCTGGCGGCGGGCTTCTGGCTCGATCGCTACGGGCTGCTGTACTCCAACAGCGGCGTCATTTTTGGGGCTGGCTATACCGATGTGCACGCCCGGCTTCAGGCCTACTGGCTAATGGGCTTTGTCACCCTGGCGGTGGCGGCGCTGTTTCTGATCGCCCTGGGCCGCAGCGGCTTTTCGCTGCCCATTTTTGGCATTGTCATCTATCTGGGTCTGCTGGTGCTGGTCAATGGCTTGTACCCCTGGTTTCAGCAAAACTTTGTGGTCGAGCCCAACGAGCTCACCATGGAGCGCCCCTACATTGAGCACAACATTGCCTTTACCCGCGCCGCCTACAACCTCACCAGCGTAGTGTCAGAGCCCTTCCCCGCCGACAATAGCCTGGACCGGGAGGTGCTCAACGCCAACGAGCCCACCGTGGGCAACATTCGGCTGTGGGACTATGCCCCCCTGCTCAGCACCTACAAGCAGCTGCAAGAAATTCGCCTCTACTACAACTTTGAGGATGTCGATATCGATCGCTACACCCTCAACGGCGACTACCGCCAGGTCACCCTCTCGGCCCGCGAGCTGCCGGTCGAGCAGCTGCCCCCCGAGGCCCAAAACTGGATCAACCGCCAGCTCAAATTTACCCACGGCTTTGGGGTGGTGATGAGCCCCGTCAACCAGGTCACCCCCAACGGGCTGCCCGACTTTTTCATTCGCAACGTGCCCCCCAGCAGCACGGTCGATCTGCCCCTCGATCAGCCCCGCGTCTACTACGGGGAGAGCACCCGCAACTACATTTTTACCGGGGCCAACACTGACGAATTTGACTACCCTATGGGCGACACCAACGCCGCCTACCGCTACACCGGCGAGGGGGGAGTGCCCCTCAACTCATGGCTGCGACGATTGGCCTACGCCTTCGACTTGGGCAACACCCGTATTTTAATTTCCAACTACTTCACCTCCGATACACGCATCCACTACCACCGGCTGATCACCGATCGGGTCCGGCAGGTGGCCCCCTTTCTCACCTACGACGGTGACCCCTACCCAGCCATTGTCGACGGGCGCATCAAGTGGATTTTAGATGGGTACACCAGCAGCGATCGCTACCCCTACTCCGAGCCACTCAACCGGCCCGATGACCTGATTTCGTTAGTAGACAGCGCCAACCCCCTCATGCGCAACGGCGTCAACTACATTCGCGACGCGGTCAAGGTCTTTATCGACGCCTACGACGGCACCCTTGAGTTCTACGCCCGGGACGCCGAAGACCCGATCTTAGCCACCTACAGCCGCATCTTTCCCAACCTGTTTAGGCCCATAGAGGAAATGCCGGACATCTATCGGCAGCACCTGCGCTACCCCCAGGACATCTTCACCGTGCAGGCCCAAATGTACCGGGCCTACCACATGGAAAACCCCGAAGTCTTCTACAACCGCGAAGACCTGTGGCGCTTTCCTGAGCATGAGGAAGACGGCGCGGTTCAGCCCATGGAGCCTTACTACATCATCATGAAGCTGCCCCGCCTAGAGCGGGAGGAATTTTTGCAGATTTTGCCCTTTACCCCCGCCAACCGCGACAACATGATCGCCTGGATGGCAGGTGGTTCGGACGGCGACAACTACGGCAGGCTGCTGCTCTACGAATTTCCCAAGCAGGAGCTGGTGTTTGGCCCCACCCAGATCGAGGCCCGCATTAGCCAAACGCCCGAAATTTCTGAGCAGCTCACCCTTTGGAGTCAGCAGGGCTCGGGAGTGATTCGCGGCACGCTGCTGGTGATACCGGTCGAGCAGTCGCTGCTGTACGTGCAGCCCATCTACCTGCGGGCCGACCAAGGTGAGCTACCCGAGCTGCGGCGGGTGATCGTGGCCTACAACGAGCGGGTGGTGATGCGGGAAACCCTGGCTCAGAGCCTGGATGCTATTTTTGGGGAAACGATCGCGGCCCCACCGACCCCGACTTTGCCAGGCTCAGCCGCACCCCCAACCGGCACCACGGCCAATTTAGTGCAGGCCGCCCTGGAAGCGTACCAAAATGGTCAGCAGGCCCTCCAGCAGGGCGATTGGCAGCGCTACGGCGAGGCCCAGCAGCAGCTAGAGAGCCTTTTGCGACAGCTCGATCAACAAACTCCGTAACATTTGAGGTGATATTGCGCTGAGTTGGCGCACCGCAAAAGGTTGATTGTGCCAATATCACCGACCACGGGCATACTATAGGGAATTCTCCGGCCCGTGCGCTGAATTCATTGAATTCAATAGACCTCTATGTCTACTACGCCTCCCAATGTTCTGCAATTGGCCCGCCAGGGCAACCCAGACGCGATCGCGGCTCTGATGAATCGCCATCTCGAGGCCCAGGGTATTACTGCCCACGTGGTGCACCAGGAAAGTACGCTCCAGGTAAATCTGGAGGGGACTCAAATTCCCAACCAAACTGACCTGGTCGCCTACGTCAAAAAAGGCATTACCGGGCTGGAGCTAGCTGCCATTCAGCACTTGACCATCAGCGGTAAACAGCTCGGGGCCGACACCAGCGCCTGGACTGAAGACCTCGTGCTGCAAGACTCCGCGATCGCCAGCGACCTCGACCTTGATCTTGACCTCGACGGCATTCCTGGAGACGCCCCCTCTAGTAACGACCTAGATCTAGAGTTTGATCTCGACCCTTCGCCCCTAGAGATAAACGACCTTGGCGACCTCGATGCCGCCCTAGGCAACGACCTAGGCGGTATGGATTTAGACCTCGGCCTTACCGATAGCGGCAGTGATTTGGATTTTGAAGCGCCTGCCGACTTCGATCTAAGCTTTACCGATAACGACTTTGGCCTTGACCTCACCGACCCTGGCCCGGAGCCAGCCGTTGCCGACAGCGGCTTCGACCTCGACCTCACCAACCCCGGTGATGAAGCCAACGGCAGTTTTGATCTCGATTTCACCAACACCGCCGCCGCCGATCTCGACCTTGACAACCTGATCGCCGATGACCTAGCCGCCGACGGTGCCGCCGATGACTTTGACCTAGCGCTGTCCAACGAGCCTCCCGCTAGCCCCGCCGCCGACCTCGAACTAGATCTGGGTTTTATGGATGATGCCGCAGAACCGGCCCCTGAGGCTGCTGATCTAGATTTCGATCTAGACCTATCCGACGAGTCGGCTGATTTAACTGCACCGCCTGATGCACAGCCTGATTTAGGTTTTGCCTTGGGCTTTACCGATGAGCCAGCCGAGGCTCCTGCGGCAGACGAGCCGGAGTTTGATCTCGGTTTGGGCGATGCCCTTGGGGATGCCGCCGCCGCTGACCTTGATTTGAACTGGGTTGAAAACCCTGCGGCAGACAGCCCAGCAGGCAACTCCGACCCTGAACTAGACCTCGACTTCGACCTATCTGAAGCACCCGCTGCCGATCTCTCGACGACCGAACTAGACTTTGATCTAGGTCCCACCGAAGCATCCGCCACCGATCTCTCCGCCACTGAGCTAGACTTTGACCTTGACCCGGCTGAACCCCCTGCCGATGGGCTAGATCTAGGCACCTCTGACTTTGATCTAGAGTTTGGCACCGAGGCCACCACCGAGGCTGCCCTAGAGACTGAGGCTGCCCTAGAGACGACTGACGATCTCTCCGCCACCGACTTCGACCTCGATCTGGGCCTTGCCGAAGCGCCCGCTGCCGATTCCTCGGCGACCGAACTAGACTTCGATCTGGATCTAAGCGAAGATTCCACCACCAATCTCTCCGCCCCTGAACCAGATTTCGATCTGGGCCTGGCCACTCCCCCAGCCGATGGGCTCGATCTAGATACCTCTGACTTTGACCTGGAGTTTGGCGCCGAGGCCACCACCACCGAGGCTGCCCTAGAGACGACTGACGATCTCTCCGCCACCGACTTCGACCTCGATCTGGGCCTTGCCGAAGCGCCCGCTGCCGATTCCTCGGC
>DASQNN010000325.1:0-6642 GCA_035644955.1 Nodosilinea sp.
AGGGCTCCTGGCGGTAGCGAATGGCCAGGTCGTCGTAGACGTCAGGCATTTTGACCTGGTCTTGCTCCAGCGACTCCAGCAGCTCGGGCAAGACTTCGCTCCAGTGCAGCGACAGGCTGAGCAAATCGACCAGGCGATCGACCGAGGCGATGTACTTGCTGAGCACCAGATTGCGCTGGTAGCAGGCGGTTTTCCAGGTAACTTCGGGGGTGACCGAGGGGTTGCCGTCGCGGTCGGCTCCCACCCAGGAGCCAAACCGGCAGAAGCGGTGGCGGGGCGGGTCGAGCTCGGGGAAGGTGGTGGCGATCGCCCGCTCAAACCGCTGATACAGCTGGGGCAGGGCGTCGAACAGCACCACCTGGAAGTAGTGCAGGGTGTAGTCGACTTCGTCGAGCACCGAGGGCTTAAACTGGTGCAGCTCGTCGGTGCGCCACCAGAGGCGAATTTCCTCGGTCAGCTGCTCCTTGAGTTCTTCCATTTCCCAGGAGGAGGCCAAGCCCAGGCCCTGGGCGCTCTCTTCGGCCTGGTCCATCTGGCGCAGAATGCTGGCGATGCGGCGCTGCTTGTCGCGGATGGTGTGGCGCACAATTTCGGTGGGGTGGGCGGTAAACACCAGCCGCACGTCGAGCACATCGATCAGGTTTTGAATCACCTGGGGGGGCACGTTCAGCCGCTTGAGGGTGGGGAATAGCCAGTGGAAGGTGCCGGCCTCTTTGCGCCCGCCGGGGGCATCGGCCACGCTGCGGCTGAGCAGATCGGCCTGGAATAGGTTGCTCGCTGGCTCGCCATCGCTGCCGTTGGCTGACCCAAAAAACGACTGGCCTGTCCGCTGAGCCAGTTCTGAGGTTTCGTAGGCGGCCCGGTACTGCTGCTGCTGCCCCCGCTGCTCGTAGTGCTGCTCAACAATATTGATCAGCTGAAAGTAGAGGGCAAAGGCCCGCGAAGCCCGAATGGCGTCTTCGAGATCCAGCGCTTCGACCACCTCGACCACGGCCTTGACTTGGGCCTCGGCGGCGGTCGGGGCCTGGCCCTCGGGGGAGCACATCTGCCGCAGCTGCTGCAGCAGCTTGAGCAGCTCGGGGCCGCAGGCGTGCTCCAGCACGTTTTCCCACAGGTCCTCAACCACTCTCAACCGATGTCGCAGCAGCAAATCCTGCCGCGAGGGCTGATCATCCACCGTGGCAGGAGGGCTAGTCGGGTCGGCTTCAGCTGCGGGCCGGGTATCCCCGGAGGAGTGGAGCGTTGAACTCATGGGTATAACAGCAGAGAGAACGGGGATATCGCAAAGATTCTATAGGATTACCCTAGTCTGAAGAAGTTTATCTAGATGAACAAATTGAAAACGTTACAGCAAAATGGAAGCTGAGCCAGAACGCCAAGTCAGCTGTGGGCAGGGGTTTGCAGAAATTTTAATGCCCGGGCTGCCGAGAGCCTAATCCTCGACTCCAGCGGCGGGGCGCTCGGATGCGGTGGGCGGCATGTTCAGGGTGGGAAGCCGCTGTCCAGCAAACAGCTGCTCACTGGACAGCCCCAGTTGGGTCAGGCCATCGGCCAGGGTGCGGGCGACCAAAATACCCAGCAGCACAGGCGGCACCAGCAGGCCCACCACCACCTCGGCGGAACGGCGGGTGACCGGGATAGAATCGGAGGGGCTAGACGACGTCATAGGATAGGAGGTAGAAAGAACCGGAGCCGGAGCTATGCTAGCGGAGCAGTGACGAAACAGTGCCAGAATAGCGAGATCTGAAACCTGCCCTTGAGGCGATCGCCTGGGACACCGCTAGGGCCACTATCGGCACACCACCATCGGCGCAATTGATCACTAATATATTAGACAAGTGGCTCCTAGCCCGGCCAGGTAGTCCTGGCGGTTTTGGGGCAGCGTTTTGGCGATCGTCGGGCCAAGTTAGCTAAATTTTTGGAAATTGCCGCTTAGAAATCAGCTGATTGGCGCTGGAGTTGGTATAAATTAAACCGACTGCGCCGTCTGGCGCTATTCATCCTTTGGGAGCGTGGCCTGAGCCTAGCCGTTACCCTGACCTCCTATGCCTGTGCCTTTATCACAACCGACCCTTAGCCCCAATTCGTCAACGGCCAATGTTCTCAGCTGGCTGAAGGCGGCTATGGGGTTACCCGAGGCCGAGCTGCACATCAAGCTCAGGGGCAACATTCTTCACGTGCTGTGCGAGACACCGGCGGCCCTAGAGCAGTCGGCGGTGCTGCTCAAGCTGGTGCGATCGCTGCTGGAGGGCGGTGACGGGCTGGTGCGCCAGCACTATCCCCAGGTGTATCAGCTCTACGTCTACAGCCGCCTGACCGACAACCCCACCCCCGCCTGGACCGCCCCGATCTATCTCAACCGGCTGGAGCGCCACCTGGCTCAGCTGGTGCTGGAAAACCAGGACGAGGCCGATATCAAGGCTACCCAGTCGCTGCTGGAGCAGTACACCAAAGGCCAGCCGGAGCTCGCGCTGGGGGGCGAGGGCGGCAGCGGCGCGATTGTGCTCTCGAACCTGAGCCTGGCCCGCAAGGGTGACCCGGAGGCGATCGCCTGGTACCTAAGCGAGACCCTCAGCAGCCTGGATGTGGGGGTATGGGTGAGCATTAAAGCCATTCCCGGCACCGCCCGCCTGCACCGCATGGCGATTGCCCTTGGCGATAGCGAACCCGTCGAGGCCGACGGCAGCGACACCACGATCTCGCGCCTGTGGATTCTCTGCGAGGCCACCTACAGCCCCGACCCGTCGCTGATTGCCCGCCCCACCGCCGAGCGGCTGCGGCAGCTGCAGCTAACCCAGTTCAAAGACGCCGTGCTGCTGCTACAGGTGCGGGGCGAAATCAAGCCCGACTGGAGCCTACGCATTGACCTCACCCCGCCCGAGGAGATGCTGCGGGAGTGGGGCCGCTGGGGCGACGCCGACGCGATCGCGCGCTTACTCTCGGCGGCGGTGGCCAGCTGGCATCTGGGGGTAACCGCGGAACTTACCAACGGCACCCTGCACCTGATCTGCTCACCCCAAAGCGGCGACCACGACACCCAGCAGGCCGAGGGGCTAGAGGATAAAGAAGCGGTCATTCAGGCCCTCGCCACCCCCCTAGAGGCCCTGGCACCCCAAGGCATTGCCCGGGCGGTGATCTACGGCCAGGCCGGGGCAGAGGCCACCCCCGCCTGGGTGCACTACCTCGATCTACCCGCTGCCGAGCACAGCGCCCTGGCCGATACCCCCGAGTACCTGGGCCAAACCGGCGACCTACCCGCGATCGCCTTTTTGCTCACCCGGCTGCTCAACCCCAGCCTTGACGATCGCCTGGCCACGGGCGGGCAGCGGGTGCAGCTGCTGCAGCGCGACGGTCTGCTGCACGTGATGGTCGATGGCCCCGTGGCCCCCCGCCGCCGCCTGGTGGCCGCGCCCATCACCGACTACCTGACGGCCCTCAGCCCCATGGGCATTGAAGGGGTGCGCCTCTACGGCAGGCGATCGGGGCAGTCGCAGCCCGCCTGGAGCTACGGCAAAGATTTCTTGGAGCGCCGCCGCCTGGTGCCCGAGGCCACCCCCGAGTTCACCGCCTCTGACACCTACGTCAACGAGCTGCTGGTGCGCCCCGATGGCCCCGTGACCGCCGCCGAGGTCGAGGACGACGACGACATGGCCCTCAGCGAGTGGGTGCAAGACCTGCTGGCCCAGGGCCGCCGCCTGCTGCTGCGATCGCAGCTGTTGACGAACGCCACCCCTGAAGCCCCCGGTGACAGCACCGACAGCCTGAGCAACCTGGGCCGCTCCGAGGGGTTAAAAATTGCCGTGGTGTGGGCAGCGGTGGGGGTGCTGGTGGCCCTCCAGGTAGACTGGCTGTTGGGCCAGGTGACGAGCCCCCCCAATCAGCAGGCCAAGGCCGAAGCCGTAGCCGCCCCCCCTCCGCCCGAACCCACTGACCCCTTTGCCAACGACCTGGCCCAGCTCGACTGGCCCACCGCCCAGGGCGACGACTGGGCCGGCGGCGGCTTCACCAGCGGCTCTGATCCCGCCCCTGGGCAAGACCTGGCTACCAGCCCTAGCCAGCCCATAATCGCCATCGACGACCTGGTGGACCAGGCGTCGTTTCCCACCTTTAACAGCCAGCAGATGAACGAAAAGCTGGCCCTCTACTACCAGCGCCTAGAGCAGTCTGGCCCCCCCGACGTGGTGATTGTGGGCAGTTCGCGCGCCCTGCGGGGGGTAGACCCGGTGGCCCTGCGCAAAGAGCTGGCCACCATTGGCTACGACAACATCAGCGTGTTCAACTTTGGCATCAACGGAGCCACCGCCCAGGTGGTTGATCTGGTGATTCGCCAGGTGCTCGAACCGCACCAGCTGCCCCAGCTGATTATCTGGGCCGACGGGGCGCGGGCCTTTAACAGCGGTCGGGTCGATGCCACCTACAATGCCATGGCCGCTTCCCCCGGCTATCGCGACGTGGTCAACCGGCGATCGCAGGCGATCGAGGCCACCGCTCCCGATGCCCCGCCCGCGGCGGGCGGCATTCTCACCCCCACCGGGTCGTTACCCAACAGCTATGCTGCCATGGATGAGTGGCTCAGCGGCCGGGTGGCCAACCTCTCGGCGGTCTACGGCGATCGCGATCGGCTCAAGAGCTGGTTTCAGCAGCAGCTCGTGGCTGCCACCCCCAGCCCCACCCCCTCCACCGAAGAAGCCCTAGATGCCGCCATGCCTGAGGGCAGCACCATTGACTTCGACGGCTTTTTGGCCCTCTCGGTGCGGTTTAACCCCGCCACCTACTACCAAAACTTTGCGCGGGTCTCGGGCCGCTACGACGGCGACTACGACAGTTTCCGCCTGGAGGGGCAGCAGTCGGAGGCCTTTGCCAATTTGCTCAGCTACACCCAGGCCCAGGGCATTCCCGTGGTTTTCATCAACACTCCCCTCACCGACGAATACCTCGACGACGAGCGGCGCGAAGCCGAAGCGGAGTTCTTGCAGCACATGCTCACCCTCTCCACCGCCGAGTCGGGGTTTCTCTTCCGCGACTTTGCCCAGCTCTGGCCCGATCGCTACGACTATTTTTCCGACCCCAGCCACCTGAACCGCTACGGCGCTTACCAGGTCTCTAGCCAGCTGGGTCAAGATCCGCTGATTTCCTGGCCCCGCCCTGCCGCCCCCGCCACCCCATGACCCTGCCATCTCTGGTCTATGCCCTCTTTCTGTTTAGCGTCGTCGGCGTCTTTTGGACGCTGGAATCGCTCCAGGCGCGGCTGTGGCTGCTGGTGGTCGCCAGCCTGATTTTTTACGCCTCGCTGCAGGTGCAGTACCTGATGCTGATGGTGGTGGTGCTGCTGGTGACGTTTTTTGTCGGCAATGCGATCGCGGCTCCCCTCGACTGGCGCATTCCCAACCCCCGCTGGCAGCTGGCCGAGCGGGGCTGGAACCGCCGCCGCGCCCATCTAATGTGGCTGGGCATTGGCATCAACGTAGCGCTGCTGATGGGGTTTAAGTACGCCGAAGGGCTGCTGCGGTGGCTGGGGCTAGAGCTGGGCACCGCTCCCGACGACACCCTCACCCGCATCATTATGCCCCTAGGGCTGAGCTTCTTTGTCTTTGAGTGCATTGCCTACCTGGTAGACGTCTATCGGGGGTCGCCAGCGGCCCTCAATTTTTCTGATTTTGCCGCCTACAAGCTGTACTTCCCCAAGCTGATCTCCGGCCCCATCACCCGGTTTCACCCGTTTATTGACCAGGTTGAGCAGCAAAAGTTGCCCGGCCTCAACACCGCCGTCGAAGGGTTGTGGCTGATTGCCTACGGAGCGATCAAAAAGCTGCTGATTGCCGACCACATTGCCATTTTGGTCAACCTCAGCTTTGACAACCTGGAGCGGGCGGGCAGCGTCGATATTTGGCTGGCCACCTTTGCCTACGGCCTGCAGCTCTATCTCGATTTCAGCGCCTACGTCAACATTGCCCGGGGCAGCGCCCTGCTGATGGGCATTACCCTGCCCCAAAACTTCGACGCTCCCTACTTCACCACCAGCCTGGCCGACTTTTGGCGGCGCTGGCACATCACCCTGGGCGACTGGCTGCGCAACTACCTGTACTTTCCCCTGGGCGGGTCGCGGCAGGGGGTGGTGCGCACCTGCCTCAACCTCATGGTGGTGATGCTGATTGCAGGCATCTGGCACGGCAACAACTGGGGCTTTTTGATCTGGGGCGCCATTCACGGCGTGGGGCTGGTGGTGCATCGCCTCACCCAGTCCTGGGGGAAAGCAGTGCCGAAACTCAAAGCCTTTTGGGGTACGGTGCCGGGCACCGGGCTGGGCTGGCTGCTGACCCAGGGGCTGGTGTTCTTTAGCTGGCTGTTCTTTCGGCTGCCTGAGCCCGATCGCTATACCCTGGCCCTGCAACGGGCCTGGGGCACCCCCTCCGATGCCCAGTTTAGTCAGTTGGTCTATTTAGAATCGCTGGGCTTTACCTTTAGCCAGCTGCTGCTGCTGCTGTGGGGCGTGGTAGGGCTGATGGGGCTATCGTACCTGGTTAAGCGGGGGCTAAAGCTAGAGCTGAGCTGGCCGGTGAAGCTGCTGCTGGTGCCCCTGTTTAGCCTGATGGCCTGGCTACTGGCCCCCGCTGAAACGCTGCCGTATATTTATTTCGACTT
>DASQNN010000326.1:0-10654 GCA_035644955.1 Nodosilinea sp.
CTGGTAGCAGGGGTCAGTGGGCTTCAGCACGTCCTGTTCCGCCTGCTGGCGGTAGCGATAGGCCTCATTGTTGAGCACCGACCGACCGACATCGGTCAGCACCAAACGGCTGTCTTCGTAGTTGCCCGAGAGCCGGTCTTGAGCCGCCGCCAGCACGTTCTCGTAGTTAGGGGCGGGCAGTTCACTTTGATAGGTGCCCTCGTCCCCGGTGCGGCCCGACTGAGCAAAGGCGAAGGCAACACCGGAGAGGGCAGCCACCGCAATGCCACCGGCAGCCCAGTAACGTCGGTTTTGCCACCAGGGAACGGGGGCCAGGTAGATGTTTTGAATGGGCAATGCACCGCCAACGACCTCGCGACGGTATTCGAGGGGGACGGCAGGGGGAGTGAATTTGGCTTCCATGGCGTTATAACCAGAGTTACGGCGTTAACAGGATGAAAACGGCGGTTATCAGGGCTAAACCCCCTAACCAGCAGCAGCGGTATCGGGCGTGTCTGCAACGACGCCCAACTCCTTTCCCACGGTTTGTTGCAGCTGGGCGTGGGTGGACAGGGCGGTGTTCATCTCGGTAACGGCCATCTCATGGCCCAACTGGCGACCCGACTCAGCCGCCATGCCCAGCAGGGCGTTTCTAAAGCTGGCCTGATTGCCCTTAAACGCCCCCAGCGCCTGGGTGAGCTGCTGCTGTTGCAAATGGCGGCTCAGCTCGCTGTTGACGCCCCGAGTTGCCAACGGCGGGGGCGTGTAAACCGATAAACCATTACCCAACACCTCAACGTGCTGCGAGGGCGGGGTGGGCGGTTCAGCAGGAATAAACAGCACAGCGGCGATTTGGTCTTGTTCAGCCGGACTCAGTAATGTGGGTAAACCCTTGCCCTGAGGTGTTCCTGAGATACCCAGGGCAGTCATCTTGCGCCCGATTTCGGTGTGGGACACACCACAGACCTCGGCAAACTTGCGAATCGATAGTGGTTGACGTTCCACGTCGTTGCACCTCTTGTTACAGGTTGAAACTTCGGTAAATCAATACTTTGGGCGGCTTAGTGGAACCCCGTTGTTCCGGTTGCGTTCCACCGATGTAACAGTGATAGCATAGAATTAGCACTAAATCAGTGCTAATGTGTCGCTGATGATTCGCATGAGCGCAAAGGAGCTAAGATGAGCGCAAAATCAGCAATTTCTGAAATGAGCAAGCGAACCACGATAACGCTGCCTGATAGCATCTTTGATGACCTAGAGCTATGGGCTGACAGCGAAGGTCGGCCTACTGCTAACCTGGCCGCGTTTCTGGTTGAGTTGGCTGTTAAACAGCGGTTCCCTGGGAAGTACCAACAGCCTCAGATGGAGGCTGGTAAATGACCCAGGGTAGCGATCGCCCCCGCCGCACGGTACACGCTGCGGCCAGTCGCAAGCACTGTAAAAACATGGCAGACCGGTACGGGTGGAAGTTGGTGGATGCAAAGCTCAACGGCGACAAAATCTTGCCCGTAGACTGTGAGTTTGAGGGTGATGCCCAATTCCCGAACTGCATGGAGGATGACTAATGGCTGAAGCATGGGTGATTTACAAAGCCAGCACCGACGATGCCCCCGGATGGCAGGAGCGGCTGCTAATGCCATCCGGCAGCCTCACGAGCATTCTGTCTGAGGAGTTTTGGTACAACGAAAAACTCCCCCAGGTAGGCGATCGCGTCTACGAATCCCGGCGGGTGGGAGATGAGGTCGAGGCTAGGGACGGGGATTGGGTGGTTAACGAGGTAGAAAATTTTTCTAGGAGAGATGGTAGTCAACTGGTGATCTGCCACTGCATTTATGCCCCCGTCACTCCCCAGTGGGAACGGGTAGAGCGCGGGGCACCTATTCCTGTAGAGGTGGCGGCGGTATGACCTACAGCAGCGATCGCCTAGACCGCATTGAGGCCATCCTGGCCGAAAATGCCCGGCAGCTGGCAGAGTCCAGCGCAGCCAGCACTCAGCGCCTAGACCGCATTGAGGCGGGGTTAAGCCGTACCGAGAAAATTGTTGAGTCTAATGCCCGCGCCATCGAGGCATGGGGCAGCCGCATTGAAGAAGTGCAGGTCGAAACCGAAGAGGCCACCAGCTCTACCAGGGCCGATCTGGCCGTGCGGATTGACGACAACGCCCACAACCAGGGCATTGACCGGGTTCGCTTTGATGCCCTACATGAGGAGCACACCCAGCGCTTCAATACTCTGCTGGAAGAAGCCAGGGCCGACCGACAGCGGGCTGACCGCGATCGCGCCCTCTACGAAAGTGAGCACCGGGCCTTTCGCGAGACGTTTCAGACCATCCTGGCTGAGATTGCCCGGCTGTGGCAACGGGTAGCAGGATGACCACTGGAGACAAAGCCAAACGCGCCACGGTTGCGATCGGTTCGTTGTCGGTCGATGGTTTTCAGCTGTCCGATGGTAGCTACCGGATGAGCCAATCTGGGGCTGCAATGGCGATCAACGAACCCCCAGTTTACGCATCACGTTTTCTGACCTCAAGGGACTCTAAAGCCTCGCTCGGCAAGGCTTTTACGGATTACATCCCAAAGCAAATTGAAGTTGAGCCTTCCCCAGGAGATCGAGGCCAAACTCGAATCAACGCCCTTCCATTGGAGGTGGTGTCAGCCTATTGGCTGTATCGGACGTTCAAGGGCAACAAGGCAGCATTCACCCTGACCTGGGCCTTGCTACAGGAATCTCTGGAACGCCGTTTTGATGCTGCTTTTGGTATGGAGCGTAGTGAGAGCGATCGCAATGCCCTGCTCGCCCAACGGCTCCAGCAAACCGAGGCCGACTTAGCCGCCATGGGTGAAGCCTGCGCAGAATTCGACGCACTGCGCGAACAGAGGGCTCGGCTAGAACAGCAGCTCCACGACGCTGGTCTAGAGCCCTGGCAACTACCGCAAACCGAGCGGTAACCACAGTCTTTTGTTGCACGTTAGGAGGCCGATACCAACCCCAAAACCCCGATGAAATCAAATATCTAGAGTCGGCTTGCCCGGATTAGACACCTGTACTATGATCCGGCCATGATTGACGCCCCGCTGGGCTGACCACCTAGCGATCGCGTGAATCAGTGTTAAGCGTCCTGACCAGACCCTTAATACGCAAAAAGAACCGGCAGCAAATGCCACCGGCTCTTTAAAAAGCGAAAACCCGAGAGGACCAGTTCCCGAGCCACGCCAGAAGTTCTTATGTGGCTATGGTAACACCGGATCTCTCTCGGGGCAATACTCATTGCTCTTTTTTAGGAGAGAGAAGCCCCCATGACCGCATCCATAGGATGGGGCGAGGAGTCTCGTAAGGCTCCCCGTTCCGAACCCCTCCCCGCTGACCCTACCGGTCAGCGGCTGTGTGAAATCTTTGGTCACTACCCCTGGAACTTCATCCGCGCCGACCTGCCGGATGACGCCACCACCAAAGCTGCCTGGACGACCGTTAACACCTACCCCCTGCGGCCCCGTGTTCTCTGGAACTACTGGCAAGACGCCAACCAACTGATCGGTGTTCGCTTTACCCACGACACCCGCTACGCCCTGCTCGACCTCGACGCCGGTGGCGACTACTGCACCGCCGAAGGCGTCGCCCAGATTCGAGCTGCCCTAGAGACCATTGGCATTACCCGCACCCTGCTGATTCGCTCCAGCTGGAGCAGCGGCCTGCACCTGTACATTCCCTTTGCCGAGCTGGTCAACACCTTTAACCTGGCCGTTGCCCTCAAAGAGTGCCTCCAGGCCCAGGGGTTTCGGCTCCAGGCCGGGCAGCTCGAAATCTTCCCCAACGTCAAAGCCTACGGCGTTCAAACCTTCATCGAATACATGGGCCACCGGTTGCCTCTCCAGCCCGGCAGCGGCTCCTGCCTACTCGACGATGCCCTCAACCCCATCGGCGGCAGCCTGGCGCGGTTCTTCTGGCTCTGGGATGGCACAGCTAGCCACCAAGACATGGACACCCTGCGCCATGCGATGAAAATTGGCCGCGATAACCACCGCAAAAAGCCCAAGCGCCGCAGCCACCCCGTCGAGAGCTGGCGGCAGGACCTCGACCTTGAGATCACCGAAGGCTGGACTGACTATGGTCAGACTAACCACCTACTCAAAACCATCGCCTGCTACGGCCGCGTTTTCGAGGGCCTTCAGGACCAAGCCCTGATTGACTACACCCTGCGCATCGCCCTCCACTGCCCTGGCTACGAACAGTACTGCCGCCACCAGCACGACATCGAGCGCAAAGTCATCGCCTGGGCTAGAGCCGTCGAAGGCTACTACTGGCCCTTAGGCACCACCCCCAGCCGCGACACCAGCCAGCCCAAGAACACTCTAGTGCCCTTCAACCAGCAGCAGTCCGAATCTGCCCAGCACCGCATCTGTACTGTCTACGCCGAGTTAGAGCGGGCGGGAGAGTTACCCGAGCAGATTACGGCCCGAGCCAGGGCGATCGCCCAAGCGGCCAAAGTCAGCCAGCAGACCCTCTACAAGCACCTCAGCCTCTGGCACCCCGAGCACCAAGAGGGTGTAATAGCCCAGTTAGCAAGCTTTCTAGTCTCTGAGGATGCAAGTTCTGAAGCCTTGCCCAAAACGCTAGAACCCCGAGAAATCAAGGAATTACACCCCTCGGATAAATATATGAAGGGTGAGGCGCTTTGCGCCGGTGATTTGGGATCGGATAAAAACTCTTTTACTCCGGAAAGGGGGGTGCGGGGGGATGAGTCATCTTTTCCACAGGGGGCAGAGCCTGCAGCCTATGACCTAGACCTGCATGAGCAGATTCAATACCAGATCAGGAGCCTGAGTTGGTCTGGTGAGACGATTCGCCAGTTCATTGCCGACCGATTTGAGGGTAAGCGCTGGTTTGAACTGACGGAAAATGAGCGGTTACTACTGCTCTATCATTTGCGTGTGCTTGATTCTCTCGAGGCTGGAGAGCCTGCTGATATTGGAGCACCCCCAACAACCATCTCTTAGACGTGATGCGAATTGAGAGGTCTGAGTGTCTATAGCTCCCATCTGGTAACGCTTTCAGGGTGATTCGAATTGAGGCAAAGGACGGCGTGATTGTCTGTTACTTAAAGCCATCTCAAGGTTATGGCAGTGAGTGGAGGGGGCGCTGCTGTTTCGGACGATAATACAAATGTTCTATAGCGACGGATGGATATGGACACCCCAGATCTGACCAAGCAATTGCTTGCTTTAGCCGAGTGTCTATCGGAACTAGGACTTAGTGAGCTGACTATTCGAAGAGAAGATGGCGAACGCGTCCGTATCGTCGTAGGCGATGAATTTACGCACATGAGACAAGACTACAAAAAAAGACGCGATTGAGATGTCTTTATAAGCTGCTATGGTGCGTGCATGGGTTTTCGGGGGATGGGTGGCCGCATTGGGGTACCCCAGTAGACGCTGACAAATAGAGTGACCGAAATTGAGGAAGTGAGGTACCGCAAACGGCTATTTAGCAGTACTTTCAGGGTGACCGAAATCGACACGGAAGCCCGCGTCTGTAATGGATTGGCGGCAGCAGCTACAGTACCGGCAGCGAATGATGAGCTGTCTCAATTTTGGGGTTCCCATCTTGCAACAAGAAGCCTGGATTTGGCTTCAGAAGGAGGGGTATGGGGAAAGCCACAGGATTCACAGCTCATCCGGCTGATCGTCTTCCAGTTCTTTCACAGCGGCTTCCAATTCCATTTCTAGCTGCTCGGCAGTCGGCAAGCTTTCCTGTAGTTGTTTGGGTAGCTTGTGGGTTGATACGGCAATTGGCGTGTTGACGTTGCGCAGGGCGTATTCAGCTATCGTCTTATTCTTTGACTTGCACAGGATGATACCGATCGTTGGATTGTCGTGTGCCTTGCGCAGTTGGTCATCGACGGCCGAGACATAGAGGTTCATTTTGCCGGAATACTCGGCCTTGAACTCACCCATCTTGAGGTCGATGATGATGAAGCAGCGCAGTTCCAGATGGTAGAACAGCAGGTCGAGGTAGAAATCTTCGCCACCGATGTTGAGATAGTATTGGCTGCCAACAAACGCGAAGCCAACTCCCAGCTCCATGAGGAAGTCCCGGATGTGGGCGACCAGGGCGTTCTCCAGTTCCCGTTCCTGAAATTTCTTGCCAATGGGCAAAAACTCCAGATGATAGGGATCCTTAATTAGTTGTTGCATCAGATCGGACTGGGGCGAGGGTAGGGTGCGGTCAAAGTTCGTAATCGCACCACCCTGGCGCTGGAACAGGCCGCTCTCGATTTGCAATATCAGCACGTTGCGACTCCAGCCGTTCTCAACGGTTTGCTGGATGTACCAGAGGCGCTCGGTTGGGTTCTTGACCTTCTCCAGAAGGATGCAGTTGTGCTTCCAGGGTATTTGTGCACCAGCCTGGTGCACAAATCGTTCATCAGGCCAGGCTTCGGCGAAGGTCCGCATGTACTTGAGATTGCGTGGGGAAAAGCCCTGCATGTCGGGAAATTCCCGCTTTAGATCTTTCGCCAAGCGATCAATGACCTTGCCACCCCAGCCTTCTACCTGCTGTTGTGAGAGAATCTCACGACCTATCTGCCAATAGAGCAGAATCAGCTCCTTGTTAACTGCCAAGACCGCCTTAACCTGCGCTGACCGAATCCGCTTCTTCAGTCCACTGAGCAGGGCAAAGTAATTTTCGTCTTCAGGAAACAGGGCTGGAGGTTGAGGCATAAAGCAACAGTCATTTGGTGGATCAGCGGCAATAAAGAGACGTGCTCAGCACAGGAATCTTGAATCTTGTAACCACTGTCCTATAAGAGTTTCAGGAGATGTGGCCCATTCTTACATGAATTTGTGCGATCCCCCTAGATGTCGAACCGTTCAGATGCTTAAATGACTAAATGTTTGAACATCTAAATGTTTGAACGTTTAGATGCTTGAAAGGTTTGGAGGGAGTGTTTATGTATCGCTACTCTCCAGCGATTCCGAATCCAACTGCGGCAAAGGTGTCTACTCTATATTGAATGTTCAAACATCTAAACATCTGAATGATCGTTGAGCCATGCCGCGATCGCAGCCTCGGCAATATCGCTCATTTCCATCTCCTCATCCAGGCTGGCCCGCTTCAGTCTGCGGTGCAGCTCCTGAGTCAAATAAACAGTAGTGCGCTTAAAATCCTTGCTACTGCTCTTGGCTTTAGATGTTGAGACATCTGGCCGCTTAGATGTTTGGGTGTCTAAACGGTCAGATGTTTGGACATCTGGCATGGGTGCAGATGGCTCGCAGTCTTCTGCTTCGGGCTTCTGCTGGGCTACTTTGAGCAGGTTGGCAAATCGGTTTTGGTCACTCACGGTAATATCTCCTTTCCGATCGCGGTGTAGCAACTCCAGGCGATACCCGCGTAGCTATCGCCTTTCACCTCCTTAACTAGGCACCCATCAAGCGCAGCCCGCTGGAAAGCGTTCAGCCTACGAATACCGCCAGTAAATAGAGGTAGCCCAGCGCTACTTAAAGATGCCCTAGCTTCTATTCCGGCTGCATTGGGCTTGGGGGGAATGATGGTAAGTAGCACCCGGTATTCTGCCTTAAGCCCTTGCAGCGGTTCCACCATTTGGAGCATGGCCCCCATGCTGAGCGCGTCGGGGCTGCATGGAATAATCAGCAGGTCACACCCCTGGGCAAGGCTGGCCAGCTCATCAGACGATGGCCGAGCGGCTGTGTCGATGACGACGTGGGAAAACTTGCCAGACATTAGCAGCTTGGGCGCTTGCATCTCATCAGCCACGGTGAAGGGTAGGCGATCGCTAGCAGCCCACTGGAGAGCAGAGCGGTTGCTGTCGCCATCGACTACCAGCGTTTCCCCCAGCCCTTGCAGGTATCCTCCCAGATGAATGGCGGTTGTGGTCTTGCCCACTCCACCCTTAAAGCTGACGACGGTTATGATCACTGCCTCAACTCCTGAATGATGTTGTGAGGATACCAGATGCTTGGGAGACTAAATGTTTAAAAACCTAGATATTTAAACATCTAACCATTCAGACATTTAGACATCTAAGCATTCAATAGGCTCATCCCAATGTAGGCAAGACTCACAATAACTTGGTTGCCGTCTCGCTATTCCAGCTATGAGACGGCACAACGAAAGATCAAGGGTTTTGAGGCTGTCTCACCTGAGACGCCAACCCGCCCAATGGTCCAACCCCTCAAAAGCCTTATCCCGCGGTGTTTTTTACTCTACGAAATAGTAATACTGTCTAGTAGAAAGGAGCAGGCACATAACGGATCCGATGAGCACCAACGGCCAGGCGAAGGTATTGACCCACGACGAAATTGCCCGGCTGTTTGCGGCGATGGACCTCTCCCCGCGATCGGGCGCTGTTCGGCATCATGCTTTACGGTGGGCTGCGGGTGAGTGAGGCGATCGCCCTGCGGTTCAGCGACATTAAGGGGGATGTGCTGGTGCTACCGGCCAAGGCAACGAAGGGCAAACTGGCGACCCGACAGATTGACCTTCATTCCAAGCTGGCGGCGCTGCTGACGATGCATTCTTTTGCGCTAATTTTGCAATTTTGTAGAAAAAATTATTGATATATAAGGGTTTGAGGAGTGTTGAGGGTGGCGATGGGCAGAAACCCTTACTTAACACGGCCAAAATCGCTGAAATCCTTATGTGACAACGGTTTTGCTTAGATAGTTTGATGAGGGAGAGGATGGGTTTCTATCCTCTCCCTTTTTTTGAAAAAAGCAAAACTAATTGTCCAGTTTTAGCAGTCTTGTTAGTAATTTGATTGGCGGCTTGACAGGGTTCAAAAGTCTGGCTTGCAAACACCTGGGCTCTTCCTAATACCTGGTAGTGGCGGATTCTAGTTGGTGTCGATAAACGTTGTTGTTTGGCCTTGAACCGATAGGAAGTTATCTGGATTTTCTTGTCGAGAAAAAACACAGCTGTTTGTTGTTTTAAAGATTTTGTTTGGATACTGTTTGTAGCGCTTCAGAAGCATTGATGCATAAGGCTTTCAGCGATCTCTTCGGCAGAGTTCTGCCGAGAATGACCTTGATCCGGCAGAATCCTGCCGAGTTATACCCGCTTTCTGGCAGAACTCTGCCGAGCATTTTCAATCCGAGGCTCAGCTAGGCGGGATGACCAGTTGCACTTCAGTACCCCACTTCATAGGCCCTGAGCATATGTGCTCTGTGCCAGTGGAGCTGAAAAATGGACTAAGTTTGGCCTGTGCTGGCTTGTGCCAGTTATCTCAAAGCCTAATTTCGCCGTTCTACCTAAAAGCTGCAACCGGATCTCTCTGTTGGCTGGAATGCCTTATGCAGAGAGGGTTCTGTAGGATATTCAGCTGCGGCCTGGTTGCGGCGCGGGCAACTACGTGATCTTGAGATTGGCATCAGCCGTGCCCTTGGTGACGTAGGGCATCAGATCTGCCCGATAACACTTCGAAACGTCGGGCTTATCCAGCGAGTATTCTGTTTAATGCTCTGAACCCTGTGTACCATCCCGTAGATGTGCTAGATAATGCGGAAAATGTAGGGTTTTATCTGGCGGTTCTGACACTGAATACATAGTTAGGCGGCCACCTACATCGCGGCACTCAGTGGAGAGAGGTATGCTACGAATCTTGCGTGTAGTCACAGTAACGCTAGTCGCGTTGGTGCTTGGCATGTCCTTCGCTCACGTGCTGGAATGGCCGGCCAAGCTGGCGTATGAGGCGGCCCTCTACATCCGCCTCCAGACCTCGCTATATGCCCAATTTGGCCTACCAGGGGCCGGCGGGTTCGTAGAGCCGAGTGCCATCCTCGCCACGCTCGCGCTCGCGGTGGCCGTGCGGCGTCGCCGTGCGCTCCCATTCGTAGCTGGGGCTGCTGTGGCCCTCCTGCTCGCCTTCCCGGTCGTCTTCTTCTGGCTCGTCGCGCCGGCGAACGATGCGTTTCGGGCAGCAGCGAGCACCGGCGTCATCCCCACTGATTGGGCGGCCTGGCGCGACCGGTGGGAGTGGGGGCACGCGCTGCGCTTTGGCCTGCACTTGGTTGCCTTCATACTACTCATGGCCGCTCCGACGACTGGAGAGGAACCGGCCCGGACCAGCCGCCCTGCCGCCTAACGAGTCGTTGAAGCGACAAAGCCGCGTAGCGTCCCGTGCCGGCGACCGGGCTCAGCCCTGCGGCTTTGCAGCTTAACTTGGGCGTTAGACTCCCTTATCTCATCAAATTAGATTATTTGACGGATTCAATATAAATTGCTTCACTTTATGTCTCCCGATTCTCGCCGTTCTGTAGGTCTGTTTGCCTGTCTAATAGCTTTACCTTTATCACTACTGTTTGTGGGTTATACGACAAAATCCTCAACGCCTGCCGAGGTTCACATTACAACATCAACAGGCACTCTCTATGGCACACAGGTTATTCCAGCGTCTAATGTGCCAGAGCCAGTGGTGCTGATCATCGCAGGTTCAGGTCCGACCGATCGCAATGGAAATACGGCTCTAGCTGGGGAGAATAACAGCCTCAAACTACTAGCTGAAGGATTAGCCGATCATGGAATTGCCTCGATACGATATGACAAGCGCGGTATTGGAGAAAGCTCAGCCGCAGGGCCTGAAGAAGTTGATATGCGTTTCGATACCTATGTTGAAGATGCTGCACTTTGGATTCAGCAATTGCAGGTAGATTCTCGTTTCTCA
>DASQNN010000327.1:0-15251 GCA_035644955.1 Nodosilinea sp.
AATCGCCACGTAAAAAGCTTCTCGATTCGTCGTTTCTTCCAACAGGGCTAATACCCGCTCCGCTGTCTTGCCCTGGCTGCTGTAGGTGGTGCTCACCCAGGCGTAGTCCACATACTGGTTCCCGCTGAGGTTGATAGTTGAGATTTGCCCCACCCCATCTCGAATCGTCGCCTTCCCATCCGCCTCAAGCCCCGTCACCACAAACCACTGCCCATTGCGGATTCCGGCTTTGGGGTTATTGCGTGTCCACTTGAGGCGATCGCCCACCGCCACCGGAATGGCCTGCGTTGTGTACACCGTTTTACGAGGGCACGCCGCCGGATTGACTGACAGGACGGAGCCGCTTGGCGTTTCCAGCACCGCCTTATGAGCCTCCGGATTTACCGCGATCACTCGGTACTGCTACCCTCTGATCAACCCCTGCTTCCGGTAATCCTGAAACTGAAAAAGTATCGCCTTCAGGGCGATTGGATTGAGGGCATCCATTGGGTGCGGATCAATAGCCGCTGTGTGCGCTACAACTTGGAGTTGATTCAGGATTGGTTGCCCAATCGGAACGAATGCACCCGAGACAGGTAGATAGCAGTACACTTGTTCAGCACCATGAGCTAGTGGGTTATGATCCACATCATTCGCCAGAGAGCGGAGCCTGAGCAGATGCGTCAGATGCTGGAGGCGCTGGGAATTTACATTAAACTAGCGATAGATGTTGAGCGCCGCATCCTGGCTGGAGGAGGCGAGTTGCACGCGGACTGTGAGCTAGTTCTGCTGGACGATGGCAGTCAGCAGTGCCAGGTCTGGGGCGCGGATTGGTATCCGCTCAGCCAAACAGTAGGTTATGAGTCGCTGATTAACATTCGCCCCAGTGCCAACAACCGTTCGATGACAATCCAAGATCCAGTTATGCGGAACGATATCCGTCAGCTTGTACAGTCTTTGTTGGGCGACGTTCAATGGCAATAAACTGGGACATTCTCAAGGCGCAGTACCTCCAGGCCAATCGAGCGACACAGCTCGACAGTTTGGCGCTGAACTTGACGCGCATTCAGGTGCTGGCTCGTAGTGGGACCGATGAGTCGGTGGCCCAGCACCTAGTGAGAGAGAGTCAGTTTTTCATTGAGTGGGCGGTGCTCGGTATTAACCTGGAAACAGATATCGCCTTTGCCAGTGACTTAGTTGATCTGCAACGGTTGCTGAGCCGGTGGAAGCTAGGCTGGTCTGAGTTATGGGCCAATGAGGCTAAGCGCCAGGAGATGGCGGCACTGGCTCAACAGTGGTGCGATCGCATTCATGGACAGGGGAAGTTGTTGGCGAGTTGAGGGCGATCGATATCAATTCAGCACGATAAAAGCTGCATTTGGTCTTCTGTCAATGTCACCCTTTGGCGATCTATAGGTAATTGCGTAGGTTGGTCTGAGTAAATAAGCCTTTCAATTCTGCGGCAATATTTGAGGGCGGCGCACCCACCAAAACCCTGACGATTAGATTCTCTGCCGGGGACAACTTACCACCCTTGACGGCTAGGGTTTTTGCACTGCGGTGCAAAATAGAGCGGGTAGCTAATGTCGCTCAACGCGGCTCGTAGCGGACTGAGAATGTCAGGCCATTCTCCTGCCAGGAACTGCCGGTGGATGGGGTAGAGACGAGGGGAATGCCGTAGTCGAGTCGAGCGCTGAAATCGCCGACCATGGTCCAGCTGAGGCCTAGACCAGTAGAGATCAGTGTGTTGCTGTCAACGCTGGTGTCGCTCGCATTCCAGCCGATGCCCAGGTCGACAAAGGGAATGACCTGGAGCAAACCGTCGATCGCCGGAGCCCGGAAAACTGGCACATGCACCTCTGAAGAGGCGGTAAACCCGTTGTCGGTTAGCCGTTGATCCTGACGGTAACCGCGGACGCTGGCGGGGCCGCCGATGCCAATTTGTTCGAGCGGCAGCAGGGGGCGATCGGCCAACTGCAGTTCACTGCGCAGAAAGAGGGGGGTGTCTGGCCCCAGCAGGTACACCCACTGCCCCTGACCGCGCCAGCTAAAGAAATTGCTATCGGGTGGGGTGGGGTTCTGCACTGCTCCTAGGGCATTGAGGCCGAGGCTAAACTGCGATCGCAGCGCCAGTACCTGACGACTGTCGCGGCGAGTCCAATCCTGGCTAAAGCGCAGGGCGGTGATGCGGGTCTGGCCCTGGTCATTGGCCCCACGGGAAGGAAAGGGGAGTTCGCCAAAGCCGCCGGGGTTAAACTGTGAGGCGCTGGACTGGTGAGAGCCGGTGAAACTTAGGACCAGTTCCTGGGTGGGCGTTTGGTAGAGGGGTTGGCGATAGGTAAGCTCGGTATAGCGCGACTGGGAGGCAATGTTGAGACTTTGAAAAGTTTCGTCAACCACCCGACTGCTGGCCCGACCGTGGCTGAGGCTGAGGGTGCCGTTGCGGGCGTTGAGGGGATAGACGTAGGCCAGGTCAACGCTATTGCTGCCGCTGGTGTTGGCGTAGTCGACCACCAGGCGATCGCCCTGGCCCAGCAGATTTAAGTGGCCGCCGCTGACCCGCCGCTGCAGGCTGCCGACCAGGGGCGTGCGGCTGTTGTCGAGGGTGAACCGCAGGATGTAGGGGTCGGCCTCGGTGAGGTAGGCCACCAGCTGGTTAGTGCCGGGGCGCAGCCCCTCTAGCAGCTCGACCTCGATGGTGGCAATCAGGGGGTCGATCTGCAACAGTTGCAGACCCTGAAGCAGGCGCTCAACGTTGAGCGGCGGCTGGGCCGCCAGGGCAATGCGATTCTGCACGTAGGCCGGGTTCAGCCGGGTTAGCCCCTGCACCTCGATCGCCTCCACCTGACCCTCCAGCACCTGAATCTGCACCAGGCCTGATGTCAAGCTTTGCTCTGGGATAAACGCGCCGGAGGTAATGTAGCCGTTGTCGACATAGTACCGAGTGACGGCATCGCGCGCCTGCTGGAGCTGGGCAAAGGTGAGCTGGTAGCCGGGGGTGCGGCCATCTACCACGCAGTCTGGCGCGGCGGGAAAGACCGCTGCACCCGCCAGTGCTCCTAGAGCGGCAGGGTTAAAGACGGTGCTGCCGAGCACCTCAAACTGGGTGATGCAGAGGCGATCGCCCGCCCCCTCATAGGTTGGCTCAGGCTCAGGCCCGGTTGGCACCTGAAGCAGATCCTCTGGCGATGGCAGGCCGGGGGAAGGCTCGGGAAGAGGTTGCCGTGAGGGAGGCAGGTCGTCAAGCCTGGGGCTAGGGCGATCGCTTGGCAACACCTCGCTCTGGGCCAGGATGCTCTCTAGCGGCTCCCAACGGGGGGCAGGGCTTTGGGCTGGGTGAAAGGCGATCGCAGCAGAACTTGGCAGCAGTGCGATCGCCCCGTTTAGCCAAAGCAAGCCCCTCCACACCCCCATACGGCCTCTCCCCCCATTCACAGAAGTTTGGTACTCGCCTGGCCTCAAGGGAGGCAGCAGGGGCTAAACGGTTCTGAGGCTAACGCTTCGAACCCGGCCTGTCGCAGCAGATTGACCCAGGCCGAGGCCGCCTGAGCATTCGCTGGCCGGGCCTGCTGGTATGTAGCCAGGGTGTTGAGGGCGTCGTGCCAAAGGCCGTTGGCGGCGTAGATCTGGGCCTGCTGTAGCCCGTTGGCCGCCGCCAGCTGGGCTCGAAGACCTGGCGCGAGAAGAACCGGCTGAAGGGTGCCGTTGACAAAGACCGACTCGGTCGGCTGAGCTGGGTCGCAGGCGATCACCAGCGTCCAGGTGTAGAGTTGGTCGAGCTGCAGCGGGGTTTCAGGCGTCATCTCAAAGTGAATTAGCCCGGCGGGAGTCTCCGCCTCCAGTCTGGTGGTGTATAGATAGTTGTCGTCGGCATCTTGCAGCGTCAGCTCTAGGGGGGTGTCAGCGGTGAGAGGTTGGGGCAGGTAAACCCACAGGGAAGGAGACGCCTGGGCGGTTTGGCCCCAGACCACGCCTTCGGTGGTGGGCACCAGCGCCGTCAAGCCTTCGAAGTCCTGGCAGGGGCCTCGGCTGGCTCCTCCCTGCGATCGCCCGCCAGGGGTGCCCTGGCGGGGCGGCGGCGGCGCGTTGAAGAGAATCTGGCTCTCGATCAGGGCATCTGTGGGGGATGCTGCTTCGGCGGGGGCGGGGCCAGGCAGTTCCTGGGCCTGCCCTGGTAAAGTCAGTGTTACCGCACCCAGGGCAAAGGCGCTCAGAAGAACCAGGGGGCGAAAGAAGGCGGAGGCGTGGTGCATGGCCTTGAATCGAGGAAGTGGTATTTAGTATCGGTGCTACAGGTCGAAACTACACATTGGCGCTACAAAATTTCGGCATTTACGGATGGCAGAATGTGAAGATTTTGTGGCTCAGGGCAGGCTGTGGAGGACAGGTTCGGTAGGACAGGGCAACTGGCGATGATCAGCCCAGCTTCAGACGAAACTGCACCAGACGAAGGGCGAAAGAATTAGCCGCACAGCTTAGGAACATGCGTCCAAATAAAGTACCAGAAGCATTGAGCGCTGTAGGGTGCATAACGCTAAGGCGAGGCTCCGCCAACGCGCAGCAATGCACCACTAGGAAAGCTGGCAATTGGTACCTTATTTTCTTGCGTGTCCCTTACCCTACTTCTGAGCTGGTGGGATATTGCTCCTGTGGAGCACTTTGAAAGAGATGATCGGGGCGATGCCGACCGCCAGCAGGCCGACCAGCGCTGCCGGCACAAAGGGAACCCAGCCCCCTGCCAACAGCAGCATGAAGCTGATGCCGGTTAAGCCCCCCAGGGCCAAAACTCCAGCCAGAGCGCGATCGCGCGATCGCCGCTGTAGCCCAATGCCGTAACCCAACCAGCCCCACCCGACCAGCCACAGCGCCTCGCCCCACAGCGGCCATACCCACAGCAGCGGTCGCCCGTCGAGCACTGCACTGAGCAGCTGGCTGGTCATATGAGTTTGCACAAAAACCCCCGCCACTCGGTCAACCCGGCCCGAGCCAAAGGGGGTGAGCCAGTAGTCGCCTGCGCTGGGGGCGGTAATGCCGAGCAAAACAATGCGATCGCGGATCGCCTCCGGTGCTACCTGACCCGCCAGCAGCTGACTGAGGGAGACTTGGGCGGCAATGGCGTGGGGCACGGCCAGCGATCGATAGTTCAGCATCAGCTGGTTGCCCGCTGCATCAATGCCCTGGTAACCGCCCCAGCGAGGCCGAAGGCGACGAAATACACTGTCCCCAAGCTGAAGATTACCCTCGGGGGTAAAGCTCGGGGTAATCCCCTCATCTGCTAAATAGCGGAAGGCCAGGCGAGCGCTAAAGGAGTAGGGCGTGGTGCAGGAAGAGGCTGGGTCGGGGTCTAGGGCTACTAACTGCCGCCGCAGCACGCCATCGATGTCTTCGATAAAGTCGCTAAATCCCACCCGGTCGGCGGGTACCTCTGGTGGTGGGGCAATGCCCACGGGGTCAAAGACGGCGTCTCGGCTTTTGCATACTGCGATCAGGCGATCATGCTGCTGTAACGCCTGAATCACCGCTGTAAATTGGGGATCTGTGGCCCGATCGCGGTAGACATCGAGGCCAATCACTCGGGGCTGGTGGGCCTCTAGAATTTGCAGGACTTGTCCTAGCGCCTGGTCGGAAAGCGAACCCACCCGCTCCGTCTGGGTCTGAGCCTGAATGTCGGCTTCGGTCAGGGTGACCACCAGAAAGCGATCGTCCACGCCTTCGTTAGGGCGGAGGGCTTGCAGTCGATCGAAAGCCCACAGCTCTAAAGGCTGGAGCATTCCGATCGCTCGCACGCCCAGCACCAAGCCGCTAACCGCCAGGCTAGTGAGCAACCCAACCATCAACAGAGCAGCCGGGTGGGGAGAGCACTGGGCCGGGGTTGAGACGGTAGGTGGTATAGGAAACGTGGAAAGACTGGAAGGAGGCCCGGCTGGCGATCGCCAGCCGTTCCAGGGTTCTAGAGCTTCAGCCGGGTTTTGGTAAATCACCGGCAGCCAGGTGGCACAGGGAAACTCCCCCTCCAGGCCCTGGAGCTGTTCTCGGGCCAGCCGCACCGATTGGTACAGCGACTGCTGCCCCGCAAAGGCGGTCAAAAACCGCTGCAAAAAGGCCTGGGCAACGCGATCGGGCACCGGCTCCCGCATCACAATTACCTGGGGAATGTGGAGATCGGCCAGATCCCAGGCCAGGCCCAAGCCGTCGCAGGAGTTGAAAATGGCCAGCTTGAGCCCGTGGCTAATCGCCCGCCGCAGGCCGTAGCGCAGGTCGTTGAGGGTAAGGCGATCGGTGCGGTTGAGCTGGAGGCAGCCCTGGGGAGCCTGATCTTCAAACTGGCCGGTCCCAAACTGGCTGGAGCTGTGGCCAGCAAAAAACAGCACCTCCCAGTCGGCCTCCCACAGGTGCTGGTGCAGGGTGGCCCGGTCGGGCTCGACCAGTACGGTGACAGCCGCCTGGGGCAGCTGCTCCAGCAGGGTGCGATCGCGCGCCACATCGATGCCCTCGGCGTTACCCAGCACCACCAAAATACGCACCCTGGCTGAACTGGGGGAATCGCCAGCCGCCTTCACCGCCCGGCCATAGCTGGGCAGGCTCAGGGCCGGCTCGGCCCGAGGATAGTCGTCAAAAAAGCGCCACAGGTGCCAGGGCAACCGCAGCAGGTCGCGCTCCTGGGCCGTGAGAATGAGGCGCACCTGATCGGTGGGGGCCAGGTGAGTGCGCAGGGCCTGATCGATGTCGCGAAAGCGCTCCGATTGCAGCCACCGATTCAGGCTGTGGCGCACCTGGCGGCAGAGTTGCTCAAACTCTGCCGGGGAGACGTGGGTGATATCGTCTTCATCAATTTCAAAGGCGGGGGACGACCGCCGCCAACCCCGGTGGGCATACAGGGTGCCGTAGCTGCGTCGCCACGCCGCCAGGTGCTGCCCTAGCTCGGGCCAGGGCGGCAGCGCGCCGGTCCACTGCATGGGCGCAGCCTGGGACTCCTGCCACAGCTGCGCCACCACGCTGGGGCAGCCGCTGTCCCAGTTTCCGTTACCCAGGTTGAGAACGACCAGCGGGTCCATGTCAGGTTAAGAACGACTCGGTGACAACGGCGTCTGCGATCGCGACTTCCACCGCAAAGGCCGTTCCCGGTGGGCAGCGAAACCGCTTGAGCTGAATAGCGGTGTCTTGCTGGCGGGCTGCGACCGACTGAACAACTTCCCCGTCGCTCGCATACAGCGTCAGGCGAGTGGTCGGGGGCAGGGCGGTATCGGTCGCCATTGGCAACAGGCGAATGCGAATGCCGTAGCGCCCCTCCGTCTCGGCCTCTAACCGCACAAACAGCCACATCGGCGGCTGCCCATTCCCTGGGTGAATGGCCTTAGCGCGTCGCCGCTCAACCTCGCTGGCGTCGCCCCGCAGACCCAGAGCCAGGTCAGGGCCAGCACCAAATAGGTCTTCCAGGGTTTGCCAACCGGCGTCTACCACGTTGTCGAACCACTGACTGAGGCGGGTGATGGGGGTGGATGGGTGGATGGGTAGACGGATGGATGGGTTAGGGGGCGAGTACAGTTGGGTGAAGGCGTCGGCCTGCTCCAGCAGCGCCCCCCACTCGGCAAAGGGAATCTGCAACCGGGGAATGAGCAGATCGGGCTGGCGCAGGTGGTTGAGCAGGGCGGTGCAGCGCTCGGAGGATAGCTGAGGCAGAGGGGCGATCGCGCTGCGGGTCGGCTCGGTGCCCACTTGCACCATCACCCCCAGCGCCCCCAGGTCGGGGAAGATGTCGGCGCTATCAAGACTGTAGGTGCGATCGCACCCGTCGTAGAAACCCTGGGTTTTGAGCTGGGCGTGGGTAGCATAGCCCCACAGCTCCAGGGTCTGCTGATCGGGGTCTACTTCCATCGCCAGGTAGTAGTCTCCGGCCCAGTGGGGCAGATCGACCCATTCCTGGGGCACGCGAAACTCGCTGCGATCGAGGGTTTCGTTGGGCAGGCACACCAGCCGTACAGGGGGTTGCCCCACCCGCTCTAGCTCGAGGGCAAAGCCGCTCACCCAGGTCCACAACTGGGGGTTGAGGGAGCGGCTTTCTACGGCAATGCCCGTATTCAAAAAGGTGCTCTGAAGCCAGGGCACTAGGGTATCTACCCCCACCTGGTTGAGGTAGACCTGCAGCCGCAGCCCCGGTTGAGAAGCTGTTTGACTCATTTCCCAGGCGCGGTTGTGAATCGCGTCCGGAATCGTTAGCCGATAGATTGATTGTTCTAATAACATCTTGGGAACCTAAGCCTTTAGCAGGCGATCCTGCGGAGCGTTTTCGCTGGGTTCGCTATACGTTTGCTGGAGCCATTCCTCTAGCACCAAACCCATTTGTTTCAGTACGGGCGAGGTAATTGAAATATGTAGGGTCGACCGGCTCCAGGTAGCCAGGTCGAGCAGCAACGTGTCTCGAACCCGGCTCAACCGCCGCGATACGGTGTACTGCTTAACTTGCAACTGCTCGGCGATCTGCTGCTGGGTGCTGTGCTGATCGTAGTAGAGCCTCAGCAACTGCTGGTCGGCCTTGGGGAGGGCCGCGATCGCCCCCCGCAGCTGTTCACCCACTAACTCTCGCTGCCGCCGCCGTTCCTGCACCTCTTCCTGGCGAATCAGCTGGCCCCAGGGGGTGTCACCCGCAGCGGGCAAATCGTCCTGCCATTCGCCACCGTCATCAAATTTGGGCACATTCAGCGACATCACCGCCGGGTGCAGCAGGCGACGCAGGGCCTGGGCGGTAGCTCGCAGCCATTGCTCAACGGTGGTGGCGGTCACAGGGGGAGAATCCACCGGGCGCTGACTGTTGCAGAAGGCGGCGATCGCTTCCCAGGTGGCCCCATCCGGAGCGGTCAGCTGTCGGGTGGCAGCGGTTGACCCCGCCCAGCAGGTTTTGTAGGCCATCCAGGCCAGTCGGTGGGCCGTGATTTGCTCAGGGCTCAGCCCCGCTCCCTGGAGGGCTTCGGTAATTTGTTTTTGGCTGGTCTTGCGCAGCAGCCCCCAGTCGCTGCGGCTGGTGACTTCCTGCTGCTGCCGCAGGCGATCGCGAAGGGTATTGCCAAAGCAAAGCCGGGCATAGGTGGCGAGGCTAGCCCCCTGGGCGGGGCTATAGCCCTTTAGCAGAGTGGGCACAGCAGCGATCGCCAGCTGAAAACAGTCGGCCACCCCGTACTGCACGCCCTGAAGCTGGCGAGCCGTGTGCTGAGCCGTCCAGTAGCACGTCTCCTGCAGGTAGGCCGTCAAATGCCCCTGCGCCAGTCGTTGCCCCTGAGATTCTACGCTTGCCTCCCACAGCCGATGCCAGGTGAGCACCCAAAACTCCTGGGTGGTGCGATCGGCCTGGGTGACCTCTACAGCGGCATGGTCTATAGCTGAATCAGCGGAATCTTCTCCACAATGCCGCCGCAGGTTACGCCGCAGGGCTGGCTCCGTCAGCCATCGCTGAAAGCGGTCTCCCTCAAATCCCACAAACGTAGAGAACAGTTCCGTGACGGTGCGCCGAGGTTGCATCAAACAGAGGCTGTAAACCTTGGGATGAATCATACAGCAAATCCCAGAGCCCTGTCGTTACAGTAATTTTCGCCCCTCGACGGGTTAGCAGACCGCAGAAATTTTCCCCAGGGCTGCATAACGCCCCCCCCTGTCCCGCATAGGAGCCTAACGCCTGCAAACGCTAGCGGATTGCCCCCATTCAAGCCAGGGAAAATTACCATGACTTCTCTCACTCAAAAATTTGTCAAAACCTACAGCCCCGCCAACCAAGGCAAGTTCAAGTACACCACCATGGTCAGCCATAAGGGCACCTTGATCGCCTTTGCCCTGGATGACCAGCGACGCATCTACTACACCGCCCTTGAAATGGACCGCGCCGATGTAGATAGCCCCCTCGACGTCGATTTCTGGAATCTAGAACCCGACCAGCTGAGGTTTCCCACAGAACTTTCCTCCGTAGGCTACAGTGCTGCCGGAGTGCGCCAAATGCCATCGGTGATTCTCAAGGGCACCGAAGGGCTGGGTGAAGAAATCGACCAGTTCCTCTCTACAACCGCTCAACTGACGGCAGATGCCCCTTTTCAAGTGGTCTCTGACAACCAGCACATCTACGTGTTTCGGCAGGCAGCGGCCCATGATGCTGAAGGAAACGTTGTAAAAGATAGCAATCAAGGGTCTCTTGAATTTGTCGATCAAACTCTGCTGCTCGATCGCTTTGTCTACGTCAGCGGCAAGCTCAAGAACAAACTGGAGGTACGCTACCAGCGCAGCCGTCACAAAGACCTGCCCGCCAGCCGCAAAGATGCCCTGGGCCACGCAGATCTGGAGAAAAAAGAATTCTACGAGCCTACCCAACAGCTCAGCTTCATTCGCAATATGCAAGAGGGACGCTTCAGCGTACTGCTGATTCCCACCGCTGTTCCCGATGTGCAGCGCTGGCAGATCTTTGCCTACAATGCGGCAACCCAGCGGATGGACTCGTTTAACATCGAGCGCTCCGCCGATGGCCTGTTCAACACTCGGGGCACCCGCTACTACACCAGCCCCGCCCCCGTTCACCAAAATGATGTCTTTGAGCGCAACCCCGGTGAATGCCCATTTACCAGCGAACCCCTGATTCCTATCGTCAGTCGAGATGGTTTTGCCGAGTCGGCCCTGGCCCTCAACGGTACCGATGAGTTTGTGCAAGTGGCCAGTATGCCTTTGGCGCACGATCAACCGCTGACCCTAGAGGCCTGGGTGCAGGTTGACGCCTCGGCCCAGGGGCCGCTGCCGCTGCTTGCCCACAGCCACTGCCAAATCGATTATTTGAGCGGTCAGAGCACCCTCAAAATCTCTCGGTGGGACGGCAGCCACAACCTCCAGAGCAGCTACCCGACGCCCCTAGAGGATGGCCAGTTTCACCACCTGGCCCTGGTACTGACGGCCAAGACCCAGGCCCTCTACTTCGATGGGCAGGCCGTTGCCCCCAGCGGCACGGTGAGCACCCCCTCGCGAACGCCGCTGAGTAATAGCTCCGACCTGAACCTAGGCAGCGATAGTCAGCAAAATAGCTTCTTTAAGGGCGTCATTGACGAGTTTAGGGTATGGGAGCGGGCGCGATCGCCCCAGGGCCTGACCGAAGACATGAATCACCGCCTAGTGGGCAATGAGCCTGGCCTAGCAGGCTACTGGCGGTTTGATGAAGGCGCTGGCACCACCATTTACGACCAGACCGACAACGCCCGCCACGGCAAATTCTTTACCAGCCATACAGCGTCAGCAGATATAGCCAGCAGCTGGGTCAAGTCGCAGGCCCCAGTGGGTGAGCACCCCGGCGTTCGCCGTTCCAGCTTTAGCTTCGCCGATCGCACCATCACCGCTGGCTGTGCCGCCCTGCTGTATCACCAGCAAGAGAACGCCGCCACCGGCTATAACCCCGAAGAACAAAAACCCCTCAAGCGCAGCGCCCGCGTCATGTTTGCGGTGCCGACGATGGCCAACAACGATCCTAAAGATACCCAAAACCTGATTACCACCCTCGACTTTGCCGTCAATCGCGAAGGCAATCTGGCTCAGGTACCCGACTCTTTGCAACTTAAAGCGTTAGCCAACACATCCCTTAATGACAGCCTGGACCACTTCAGTTTTCTCCAAAGTGAGGTAGCCAGACTCATCAGTGAAATTCAGTCAGCTGATAACGAGATCGAGGAAATTGATGCTGCGCTTTATACTGCGCCCTTATGCACTGCTGTATTCAAATGGGGGGAATACTGGTGGCTCTTTTCTGGCAGAGAATCCCTAGAGGTAAAAATTAGCCGAACTGGAGATGCTCTTGACGCCTGGATTGAGCAGAAAGCTCCAGGCATAAAGGTCAAAACTACAACAGCCATTCTGCCTGGAATTGATGCTGTAGGCAACACCAGGTTTTTTGAAGAAAGGCCAGCCGTTGATGCGATCGCATTCAATGTTATTGACAGGATTAGCAGCGTCGAACCGCAAGAGTTTTACCACATCTTCCGCGGGAAGAACTGTTTGAAATACAAGATCACGGGTGGCGGCGAAAGAGGTCTTACTGCAAGCAATAGCATTAACCCGATCACTCATATCTTTACACCCGATGGAGAAGGGAGGTTAGGGTCATGGAAAAGAAAAATCGAGGAAAGAACAGCTGAAAATGATTTAAATGGCTACTATGATTTGAATTGGCACAAATGGTATCAACAAGTCGAAGCTGAAGGAATTGATGCAGCTATTACCTTGAATGACCACGAAATGTACCTATTCAAAGGCAAGCTTTGTGCTCTGGTTGAACCATTTACAAGGCCGAGGGAAGAGTCATATGATCTGAAAATCGCTTCCATCAAACTTATCTCTGAGTACCCAGTTTTTTCGGCGTTTCCATTAGATTGGCTAAACGATGACGATGGGCTAGATGCAGTCTATTTTGATCGAAGTAATGACCACAACAACGACAATCGCTTGCTCTTCTTTAAGGGTGCAGAGTACGTCAGGCTATTCCGTCATGTCAAATCTGATTCTGTTGCCGTTCCCCAAGCTTACAAGCCCCATGACCCAAATCTATCTATTTGGGAGCATGACTTGTTCTCTAAGCTAAATGCTTTTAAGGAAGCTGTCAATGTGGAGTTGGTGACCAGAAAAAACTTGCTGTTAGAAAACATTTCGCGCCTCAGTAAGACCCTTCAGGATACCCAAAAAGAGGTTGAAAAATTGGATTTGGTTCGGCAAAGCCAATTTGGTACTGACATGCCATTTCTTCTGGCAGATCCTACCGGGCTAACGGTTTCTGGAGGTATCTTAGGGTTTGCAGAAACTATCCACGCCCCCTGTCTATTTGAAACCGTCAACGGGCGCGTCAGTCTCTATTTCAAAGGCCAGACAACCAGTGCCCAGGAAAACCACTTTTTGACGGCCTACTACAACGTTTTGGCCGGTCGGGCGACCTATGGGTTGCCCAAGGAGCATCACCAGGTTGAGTTGATCGCCCGCTCTACCGGGGCCGCCTTTGACGACTGCGAAATCGCGGTGAGCGGTGAGGATGAGGCTACCTGTACCGTCACCCTGAAAAGCCCCGGTCTGGATATTGAAGAAACCTGGCATCAGGTGCCCCGCCATCCTCAGCAGTTTGCTGATGTGTTAAACGGGGCCGCCCAACCCACCTATGTTGGCAAGGTGACCCAACGGTCCACCACCGGAGGCTCGACTCGATTGTCGCTAGAGGGGCGAGGGCAGCAGACGGTGGCGATCGGCGATGTGCTGCTGGTCGGCAGCCAGAAAACTCAGGCGAGAGTCGCAAGAGTCTTGCCGCCATTTCGCGGAGCCGCCCTGGTCTTAGACGGCAAAGATGACTACATCCAGTTAGGAGCGGTGGAAACGATTTTGCCTCAGGGAACAGCTTCAGGGTCGTCCCTTTCTGTAGCCGAGAGCTTTACCGCTGAAGCCTGGGTTTGGGTAGATGAAGCTGCCCTCAGCCAGGACAACCCCGTTCTAGGCATGGACGAGCGGGCCGAGAATAAGTCTCTCCACCTCACCATTCGCCAGGGCAAACCCCATTTTGGCTTTTTTGGCGGGACGAATGATTTAACCAGTGACTCTCAGCTTTTGCCCCAAACCTGGTACCACATTGCCTGGCGCTATACCCGCGAAACCGGTGAACAGGCGATCTTTATCAATGGGCGGCTCGACAAGACGGCGGTGGGGCGTGCCCCATTTACGGGTCGGGGACCGCTCTACATTGGCCGCTGGAGCAGTAACCCCCAGCGCTATTTCAAGGGCATGATTGGGGAAGTCAGACTCTGGAGCGAAGCCCGCCCTGAAGCGGATATTCAAGCCAACCTGACGAGCTACCTGACCGGGCAAGATAGCGGCACGAATACCCTGGTTGGCTGCTGGCGGTTTGGCCAATCTCCCCAGGGAGGCACTACGGCCAGAGATTATTCGGCCCGGAACCGGCCCTGCACGGTGCAGGGACAGCCCCGCCTGAAGCAGGTACAGGAAAAGGCGACTCAGGTTGAAGTCGCAGCCGCTGAGATCGGCTCTGGGACAAGCGTCAACCTAGGCGACTCGGTCTACCGCCTGACCTACGACTATGACGCCAATGCCAGCACCAACAAGGTAGCGCGATCGCTCAGCCAGGGGTCGTTGCTATTTAACGTCAACTCGGTGACCAGTCAGGGGGCAATCCTTAACGGCACCGCTAGCACTGGGCAAAAAGGCCTGAGTGGTCAATGGTTTACCGATACCTACGGCAGTGCCCTCAATTTTGATAAACCAACCCCAGGGTCTGCTGGGCAGACGGCAAACGCAGTGGGCTTGCTTCAAAACCCGAGCGACCCCAAGGCGACGGTAGGTAAGTTTTCTACCGACGCTGACCTCACCCTCGAAGCCTGGGTTAAGCATGTGGCGTTTCCCAGGGGCACGACTCGCCTGATCCATCACAGTTCAGTAGATCCTAACGATCCCAAAGCTGGGTCTTACACCATGGGGTTGCGCTCCTATGGGTTACGTCAGGGGCAGGCTGGAAACTCCACCTCTCTGTATCAACTGTTTGTGGGCGTAGGCGACACCTTTGTGCAAACGGCTCCCATTATTCAACCCGTCCAGTGGCACCATTTGGCGGCTTCGTTTAATCAGTCCTACGGGTTGGAGTTTAAGCGCGATCGCGACCAGGTTGACTGTGGCAACGACATCACCCTTGACCTAACCGATGACCTCACGATTGAAGCCACCATTCGCCTGGCCGACCTGGAGACGCCCCGAGGCATTCTCACCAAAGGCCAAATTGACGATGGTACCGATCAAGACTGCCCCTACGCTCTCTATATCAATACCGAGGGCCGTCTGGTGTTGGCTTTTGAGGACAAGAACCACGGCAATGTTTTCCTGACTTCGCCCGAAGACTTTGGTACTTTTGAAGTCAACAAAACCTACCGGATTGGTGTGACCCGCAAAAAGACAACAGAAACCAGCGGCAGTGGGGCAAATTTCACCATCAAACAGCTGACCGATGTGTATTTCTTCAAGCAACTGCCGGGAACCAACCCCACCTACACCAAATTGAATCAGTCCTATACCGGCACCATTGGCAGCAGCAATGGCAAACTGCTCATTGGCCAGGCCTATGCAAAACCGACAGGCTCAGGTTGGCAAGGGGGCACCTGCCACTTCCGAGGCGAAATCTCTGAAGTCCGGCTGTGGAATACGGCCCTGCCTCAGCAGGAATTGGGGCAACCCCTTAAAGGACGAGAGAAAGGTTTGGTCGCCTGGTGGCAGTTTGA
>DASQNN010000328.1:0-4772 GCA_035644955.1 Nodosilinea sp.
ACGGGCTGGTCGCTGCGCAGCGCGGGGTTTTGCTGCTTTAGGGTAGCCAGGTGGTTGGCTAGCTGAGTCTGGAGGGCGGAGTCATAGCGGCCAACGTGGGCGATCGCCAGCTCCACAGCCTGACTGACCAACACCGAGTCAAAGGTCCAAAGACCGTAGAACTTGCGCTCTAGATCGTGATCGGGCACCCCGGCCTTGCCGTAGTCGGCCACCGATAGCTCCTGGCACAGCACCATGGCGGTGTAGTCGGGAGACAAAATCATCAGGTGCCACTCTTCGGCCACTGGGTCATCGCTGGCCAGGTCAACTAAGGCCACATTGTCGCGCTGACTGGTGGGGTGATCGTGGAAACCCGCCTCTGAGGCCGCCATAATCACGATCTGTTCGGCCTTTTCGGCGATCGCGCTGTAGCGATCGGCCTCTTCTAAATACCACTTGCCCCGCTGAAAGGCTGTAACCACCAGGGGCGCAGAGCCAGAGGTCAAAATGCAGTCTTCCAGAGCATGGCAGAGGGCAACCAGAGTGTTTTTGTAGTACACCCCATAGTTGAGTGGCGTGGTGTCTGGCCCAGCATGGCCATCTACCAGCTGCTTTAATATCGACCCCTCCAGCATTGTGATCCCCTATTGTTTGAATTGACTTTAGCCCCGGTAATCAGGATGATAACGCAGCCAGGGGGCGGCGGTCAGCCTGAATGGGGGCGCTCAACGCTTCTTCCAGCGGGGCAAGCCCCAGACGTTCCTCAAGAATATCCATCACCTCGCGACCAAAGTCATCGGGGTTGCGCTGCCACGCCTCCAGGCACACCTGCCCCAAAAACGACCCCAGGGGTTCTGGGTTCCACAGCAGTTTTTTCGACACCCAGGGCAGGTGAATGTCCAGGGGGTTGTAGTCGCGCTGGAGGATGTTTTTTTCGAAGGCGTACTCTTCTAGGTGGGTGTGGGGCTGTAGGCCAATGAAGAAAATGGCGGGCTCCACCTTGTCGCGGCCAAACACCTCCTCCAGGGCGCGGTGGTAGGCCAGGGTCTGGCGAATGGTTTCGGGCCGCTCGTCAATCACATTAAAGGAGTAGTTGACCGACACCAGGTCGTTAAACCCGGCGGCCTTGAGGTCTTTGCAGTTTTGCAGCACCGTGCGCAGGTTGTAGCCCATGCGCATTTTGCGCACCAGCTCCTGGGAGCCGCTGGTAATGCCGATCTCAAAGTAGTTCATGCCGGTCTCGGCCATCAGCTGACAGAGCCTGGGGGTCAAATTGTCGGCGCGAATGTAGGCGGCCCAGTGAATGTCGGTCATGCCCGCATCGAGAATCTTTTCCAGCAGTTCTTCCGCGTCCTGCATGAAGCGGCGGGCGGGGATAAACTGGGCATCGGTAAACCAAAAGTTGCGCACGCCCCGTTTGTAGAGCTGCTGCATTTCGGCCACCACCTCCTCGGCGGGGTTGATGCGCACCTGCTTGCCCTCCACCACGGTGTAGATGCAGTAGCAGCAGTTGTGGGGGCAGCCCCGCTTGGTCTGCACACCAATATAAAAGTCCTGGTCTTGCAGGTAGTAGTCAAACTCGGGCCAGATGGCCTCGATGTAGTCGTAGTTGCAAGCGGTTTTTTCCAGCGGGGCGGGCTCTTCGTGAATCAGGCGATCGCGCGGTGTGGTTTCCCCGGCAATGTAGCAGCGCTGGTCAGAAAAATCCTCGCCCCGCAAAATCCGCTCCAGCAGCATTTCCCCCTCGCCCACCGAGATGATCGTGCCCTTGGGCAGTCGGTTGTGGAGCTGCTCGTAGAACACGCTCACCGCACCGCCACCCACCACGGTGGTGACGGTCGGGCAGTAGCGCTGGGCACGCTTAAAGCCGCGCTTGATCAAACCCTGGTTGCGCCACAGCTCGGCCAGGTAGGTGGTGGCCATCCGCAGCCCGCCCAGGGCACCCCGCGCCTTTAAAAAGAGATTGCGGGCGTAGAAAAACTCAAAGGCGTTTTGCAGCGGGTTGCCGCCGCGGCCGCCCACGGGGGCAAAAATTTGAATATCTCGCCAGGAGAACACCAGCAGGGTGGGCTTAAAGTCGTCCACGGCGCGATCGAGGGCGGCACCGTAGTCGAGGGGTGGCACCGCCCCTAAGTCAAAGATGCGCTGCTCTGCCTGGGGAAACAGCTTGTGCACGTGGTCAGCCAGGTAAACCACCCCAATGGGAAAGATGGGATTGCACGGCAGCCGCACGTAGAGTACACGGGCATGGCCAGCGGTAGGAGAGGGCATGCTTATCAGACTTGATACATATCTTCACGATAGCACCGTCCCTTCCATTGAGCAGGGCAAAGCTGTAAATCTCAACAGCCGCCGTGCCCTCCCCATAGACCCTACTCAATTGGCACAGTTTAAAGGTCTGGGGAGATCAGCGGCGTGCGATCGCAGAGCCCCACGACCAGAAGAACGGTAAAATGCTTTGAGCGTGGTATAAAAATATGATTAAGTTTGTCTGCTGCCAGTGAGGTCAGAGGATTGAAGATTTGCCTAAATCTGGGGCTGAGCTAGGGGCAACCCTATGTAAAACGTCGCCAGGCCAGGGCCACTGCAAAACTTGAAGCAATATATACGATTGTTTTGAATCGTGAAGGTACTGTAGGGGTTGGTAGTCGCCTTTACAGCGGCCAGGGATCGCGAAGTGTTACGCTTTGCGAGTGATTCTTGCAGTATTGCCGTAAAGCATCAATGGCACAAATCCTTGATCCCCTCCCTTTCGATGGCCAGAGTCAGATTCTCTGCTGCTATGTCAACGCCACCAGTAAGATCCAGATTGCTCGCATTTCAAATGTGCCCGATTGGTACTTTGAGCGGGTGGTTTTTCCGGGGCAGCGACTGCTTTTTGAAACCGTTCCAAAAGCCCTCCTGGAGATCCATACCGGCATGATGGCCAGCGCCATCCTGTCCGACAGCATCCCCTGCGATCGCCTACAGGTAGACGCTCCAGAACCAGCGGTTTTTGATTCGGCCTCAGGCGCAGAGCTTGAGGCTAATCGACAGGTAGACCCCCTAGAAGAGCCAGTCTCTGCGGTGGCTGTCTCACCTGCTATCTAGCCCAGTAAACTAAAGGGGTAACGTGGTTAACCCTGGCTGTGGTAGCTAGCTGTCATTGAGTGTTGTGGGTAGGTTACGGACCTTCCTTAAGCCACCAGGGCAAAGCCAATGGTGACATCTAAGGGGGAATGGTGAACCTACCTTCATTTCTATGGTTATGGCGCATTGCCGCCTGGTCTATGGGGTTGACCCTCACGGGCTATGCCCTGCTGGTCATGACGGGTGGCGTGCTGTACTACACGCGCTCTAAGGAGCAGGAGCGATCGGCCTGGGTACGACCGCTGCACATCGCGCTGGGCACAACGGTGGTCGGCCTGGTTTTAATTCTGCTTGCCATTGGGGTGATTGGCACCCTTGGGGAGTATGGCCACCTGGGCCACTCTATCCACCTGCTGTTTGGGCTAACGGTGGTGACGCTGGTTCTGGCATCGGCTTGGAGTGCCAGCCGCATTTCGCCCGAGCGTCCGTGGGCCCGCCCGCTCCACGTGGGCCTCAACAGTGGATTGGGGATCGGGCTGGCAGCGGCGGGGCTATCGGGTTGGCAGGTGGTGCAAAAGTATTTACCGTAAGCGTATTGACCGCAAAGGAAAAGAACGGTGAATTGGGCTTCCAAGGCCCAGATTAGCTCCCCATTCTCTGCCTATCCTTCTTTTCTGCCCACCCTGATCTAATGGCTATGGTTGAGTCTTCCCCGTTGGCCCCGGCCACTTTGGCCCCCGGAGAGCGAAAGGTGTTTCCCACTGCTCCGCTCATTCGCCTAACGCTGCTGCTGCTGTATCTGGCCCTCATGGGACCACTGCCCTTTTTAGCTCGGGCCACCCAGGCCGACGTCCCCCCTTGGCTGCTGATAGCGGGCATTGGGCTGGGCGGGCTGGGAATCTACGGCGCCCTCGGCCAGCGGGTCGAGGTAGATGACCAGGGCATTCAGGTCAGCTATCCCCGCTGGATTCGCTGGTTCTTTCGCGGAGGCTGGCAGCTGCCCTGGAGCGAGGCCAAGGCGCTAAAGCCCCGGTCAACGGGACAGGGCGGTCTGGTGTATTACTTTGTGGGAACCCAGCAGCGGGCCTACCTGCTACCCATGCGGGTGGCAGGGTTCGCCCGTCTAGTAGAGCTGGTTGAAACCTACACCGGCATTGATACCCAGGATGTAAAGCCCCTGGCCCAGCCCTGGATGTACTTTATTTTGCTGGGGTTTACCCTGCTGCTACTGCTGGTCGATGCCTGGACGATCGCCACAGCACTGCAGATGGCTTAGGTCATGTAAGCGGGCAGGATTTACCCGTGACTCACTCCACCCCAGGCAGCCCCTTAGGGCACCAAGCCAGAGGCTTGTTGGGAATCCTTAGCGGTCGTGACGACTGGGAACCCTGCCCTACCCAGCAGGGCAACCGCACGGCAAACGGTATAGTTAATGAATTAAATTTTCAATAACGTTTTCAGTAGCGCTGGCAATAACGCTCCTGACCCGCTGACCTGTCCTCTCTACTGGCGACCCTGCCGCCCCTAGTTTTTACCAGGCTATGACCCCACCGGATATTCTTCGCCTCGATGCTGTTGTCAAGCGCTATAGCTCCCAGCTGCCCCCGGCGGTAGACCAGGTGAGCCTTAGCCTCAGGCAGGGAGAAATTTTGGGGCTGCTAGGGCCGTCGGGCTGCGGCAAAACAACTCTGCTGCGGCTGATTGCCGGATTTGAGCGGCTTGAC
>DASQNN010000329.1:0-21857 GCA_035644955.1 Nodosilinea sp.
ACCCCAGTCGACCGAGCGGTGATCGGCGTAGCGCACCGTGTGCTTTGCCAGCCGTTCAGGAATCGGGGGCTGACTGTCGGCGGAGGGGGCAGAACCAGACATGGAAGGTTTCAGAAGAGATGACTGGGCAGCGATCACCCATCACTATCGTCGGGCAAAAAGTCAGGGTCAAGCACCAATTCTGGAGTAAATGGCACCTGACCTGGAAAGGTCTCTAGGGGCAACCCCGTTTCCACCGCTGCCTTTTTACGAGCTGTGGCGTAGCAGTCGGCATAGATGCTGGCGAAATAGGGGCGCAAGCTGGGGCTGTCGCGAAAGGCTTTGGCGATGCGATCTCTATGTTCTAAAATCGTAAATCGCCAGCTGTTGGAGCGGCGATGGCCCTCCGGGCCGGTTAAACCAACGCCCTGGTACTGGTACTTCAGCAAATGGCGCAGCAGCACCTCCAGGTTGCTCTCTACGGCTCGCTTTTCACTGCGCCCCATGTCGTCTAGTTCTTCCGCCAGGTTGAGTACATCGACTTGGTCAAACTGCCCGCTGCGGAGCCGCTGAGCAGTTTCGGCTAGCCAGCGGAGATAGTCGCTGTCGTAGAGAGTCGCTGACTCTGGCGGAGAGTGAATGGGCTGCGGTGCAGTCATGGCAGGAGCCAGTTGAAGATTGGAGAAAGGCCGTTGGGGGCGATCGTAGCAGACAGAATCGGGCGGCGGCGCACTGGCCAGAGCACTTGAGCACCTCCAGTACCCTGCCTAGCTTTGTGTCAGATGTTACGCACCGTTAAGCTTCTTTGCATAGTCCGAAAGGAGTACAGGGCCTGTGTTAACTTCAATATCGTTGCGTAGTGTTTAATACTAACGAGGTTTGACCCGTGGCCCTGTCAGAAAAGATTGCTCCAGCCCTGACCGAAACCCGCGAAGATTTCTCCGAGTATGTCGCCCATTTGCAACTGCACATGGCGCTTCAGGCCCGTAATCTGGTGCCCTCCCTCACCAATACTGGAGACAGCCGCAATAACCTGCTGCACCAAACCCAAGCCGACATCGAAAAGTTTGTTTCTCGCCAGGGATTCTAGAGCTTAATTAAATTAATTACAAAACCAGAACCCCCGGCGATCGCCTTTTTCAGGCTAGCCAAGGGTTCTGGTTTTTGCATTTAGCGAGATTTTACTGGGCTGCCTTGGGCGCCAAAAAATCTTTTTTTACCGTTTTGGCCTTGGGGATGTGGCGTTAGGGGCACCCGGCTTGATGCCCCTAACGCACCGATGGTTTACTCTTCTTCGCTCTCTTCCTCGGCTTCTTCCTCTTCCTCATATTCTTCGTCGTCGGCTTCTTCTTCAGAAAAGAGTTCGCTCACGATTTCGTCAGCTCGCTCGACGGAGATTCTGAGCGCTTGGCGCAAATCGTCGACAAACTCTTGCTCTTCCTCGGGCACTTCACCGTCTGCCACAAGCACAACGAGGGCAACAATAAATGCGGCCTCTTCTACACCTTCATCTCGAATGGATTCAACGGCTTGAGCAACGACGGCCTCGACCCCAGATTCGTTGATGAGATCGCCGATTTCGGCTCCTAAGGCGGCAAAATCTTCGACCGTGTATTCAGAATAGAGGTCGATGCAGCTGACCATCTCGCCCAGGGCATAGGCCTCTGAATCGCTAGACACGTCGCCATCGGCAAAGGCTGAAAATAGAGCAATCGTGGCAACGGCTAGCTCTGGACTCAAGGCAACTTGAGTACCACCCCCACGGGGCAATCTGCGTTTAGGCATTGTTTCTCCAATGTTTGAATAAACCCTGTAATGGCCCCTGATTGTTTCGATGGGCAATCAGGTTCATTCTCAGCATTCCCAAGGGTGATGCTGGTTGCACAGGCCCTCCTGCCTGCCCCATGGTTAGAAGCTCCAGGGAAGACGCCCCAGGGAAAGGGCTTCTTCAAGGCCAGTTGTTACCAGCGGAGATACACCCAAAACGGTGAGGCAATCCACGCCTACTAGAGGATTTCTCAGCTGAATTGGCTTGTCATAGTGGAAATAGTTGCTGAATTCTACTCTTTGACTTTGTCTAGTCCTGCGATCGCAAACGCCCCAACCATTCCTACGACTCAACCGGCCCCTGTAGCCACGGCCTACCGCACCCGGCAGTGGATGCCAGAGCAGGTGTTGTTTACCCCCGCCGCCCTAGCAGAACCCTGGGGTCAGCAGATTCTCCAGCGGGTGCAGGCGCTGAACTTGCCCATCGAGTACCTGAAGCAAAACCGCATGACGGGTCTGCGCGGCGAGACCGAACGCGAAACCTACGCCATTTCAAAACGCACTCTGGCGGTGGTCACTGCCCCGGCCAGCCAGCTCAAGCTCACGCCCATTCCGCCCTCGGCAGACTGGCAGTTTCACCTGGCCCAGGGGTGCCCGGCCCACTGCCAGTACTGCTACCTGGCCGGCAGCTTGCAGGGGCCACCGGTGATTCGCGCCTATGCCAACCTGCCGCAAATTCTCGACAACCTGCCCCAGTACGAGAAAGCGGACCAGCCGACCACCTACGAAGTTAGCTGCTACACCGACCCTTTGGGCATCGAACACCTAACCGGCAGTTTAGCCGAGTGCATTCGCCACTTTGGCACCCGCGAACGGGGCCATCTGCGATGGGTGTCGAAGTTCGACAACGTCGATGGCCTGCTGAATCTGCCCCACCACGGCCACACCCGCTGCCGCTTTAGCATCAACGCGGCCCCCGTGGCGCGCTTTCTAGAGGGCGGCACCGCCCCGGTGGCGGCTAGGCTCCAGGCGATTCGTAAGCTGGCACTGCCGGTTGAGCGGGGCGGCGGCGGCTATCCGGTGGGCTTTGTGGTGGCACCCATCATGCCGCTGGAAAACTGGCGCGAAGAGTACACCCAGCTTTTAGACGAGGCTGCTGCCGCCCTAGATTTTGACTGCGACCTCACCTTTGAGCTGATCTCTCACCGCTTTACCCCCGGCTCAAAGGAGGTGCTACAGGAGTGGTACCCCAACAGCAGGCTGGATTTGGAGGAGACCAACCGCACCACCAAGCGCAACAAGTTTGGCGGCATTAAATACGTCTACGACAAAGACACGATGAAAGAGCTGCGGGGCTTCTTTGAGGCTGCGATCGCCCAGCGCTTTTCCCAAGCCAAAATCCTGTACTGGACCTGATCACCCATTGGGCCTCTGTAGGGGCAAACGGCGTTTGCCCCTACGGCAATTCTGGATTTACAAAATCCCTAACCTGTAACTATCCTCCCAGGGCGCAGGCCCTGCGCCCCTACCCATGACTTCCCCAACGCTAGCTAAACCTCAATCGACCTCTGATGGCCCCCACCTGGGGCTGGTCTGCATCACCACCTCGCCGGAGGTGCGCTTTAAAACCCTGACTCGCAAGCGCCTGTTGCAGATGGATGAAGCCGCCCAGGCCGAGGCGCTGCGATCGCTCTACGGCGAAAACCTGAGGCGGCTCAACCTGGCGATCAGCTTCTGTCAAGACCAGCAGATTCGGCTCTATCGGCTGATTTCAAACATTTTTCCGTTTTCTGATACCGCCCTGGGCACGAGCATCCTAGAGGAATTTACCGAAGCGCTCCGGCAGCTGGGCGATCGCGCCCAGGCCGCCAACATTCGGCTGGTGCTGCATCCCGATCAGTTTGTGGTGCTCAACTCCGACAACCCAACCGTGATCGAAAACAGCATCACCATACTGACGGCCCAGGCCCACTGGTTCGATCTGATTGGTCTTCCCCAGTCGCCCTGGGCGGCGATGAATGTCCACGGCGGCAAGGGCGATCGCGCCGAGCGGCTGATTCAGGTGATTCGCGACCTGCCCACGCCCATTCAGTCGCGCCTCACCCTAGAGAACGACGAGCACACCTACAGCGCCGCCAGCCTGCTCGACATCTGCCGGGCCGCTGCCGTTCCCCTGGTGTTTGACGCCCACCACCACCTGGTTCACGAACGGCTCGACAGCTACCACCACCCCAGCGTGGGGGAAATGCTAGCTGCCGCCCGCACCACCTGGCCCGACCCCACCTGGCAACTGGTGCATATTTCCAACGGGCGCGACTCACTCCATGACCCCCGCCACAGCGACCTGATTGCCACCATGCCTGACAGCTACCATCAGGCCCCCTGGATTGAGGTAGAGGCCAAGCATAAAGAAGTGGCGATCGCCCAGCTGCGCCAAACCTGGCTCCAGGGTATCCAAGGGGCAGCCTAGGCAGAGGTCTACCGCACCGGCTCAAAACAGGTATCCCGTAAGAGCAAACGGTCGTTTGCCCTCAACCAACCGGGGGTAAGAAACCAGGGTTTAGTATCGGCCACCGCCAGCTCCAAAAGCCATTCACAGAAACAGCACAGGTTTGCGGTAATCTGTGACAGATGCATCGAGCGCAGCGCTATATACAGAGTTCGGCAGTACGCGTCTATGGCTGAAACAGGACAGGGAGAACGGTTGCTGGGTGGACACTACCGGGTGCTGCGACAGCTCAGCCGGGGCAGCTTTGGCGACACCTACCTGGCCGAAGACACCCATCGGTTTCAAGAACTCTGCGTGCTAAAGGAGTTCAACCCCCAGGTGCCGGGCAAGCTGGCGCTAGACAAGGCTCAAACCCTGTTTGAGCGCGAGGCCAGCATTCTCTACCAGATCAACCATCCCCAGGTGCCTCGGTTTCGGGAGCTGCTGCGCGATCAGGGGCGGCTGTTTTTGGTGCAAGACTACGTCGAGGGCCCCACCTATCAAGACTTGCTCGATCGCCGCCGCGCCTACGACGGGCGGTTTAGCGAAGCCGAGGTGGTGCAGTTTTTAATGCAAACCCTGCCGCTACTGCAATACCTGCACAGCATTGGCATTGTGCACCGCGACATTTCCCCCGACAACTTGATTCAGCGCAACGCCGACGGTCGCCCGATGCTGATCGACTTTGGCGGCGTCAAGCAACTGGTGGTGAACGTGCGCCACCAGCTTGGCGTAGCCCAGCCCTACCAGGCCGCCGATGGTACCGTAACGCGCTTGGGCACCGTGGGATACGCCTCTGAAGAGCAGCGGTCGTCGGGTCAGGTGAGCCCCGCCACCGATCTCTATGCCCTGGGCATGACCGCCCTGGTGCTGCTGACGGGCAAAGACCCCGAAGCCCTCTACGACGATCGCCGCGATCGCTGGCTGTGGACTGGGCAGATCGACGTGTCTGCCACCCTAACCCAGGTACTCACTCGGCTGGTCGATCGCAATCCAGAAAACCGCTACCAGTCGGCGGGGCAAGTGCTAGCAGCCCTCAACCTGGCCCACCCCGACCAGCTCTCGGCGGCCTGGTCACAGCCCATGCCGATTCGCATGCAGCCCGCAGTGCCACCGCCGCCACCACCACCGCCGCCACCACCACCGCCGCCACCGCCACCGCCCACCGTGGCTGTGGCTCCCGCCACCCCCTATGCTCCCCCCATGGCCTACGCACCGCCCATGGCCCATGACCCCACAGCCACCGTGGCTCCACCGCCTCGGGCGGTGCCGGTGCAAAAAACATCGTCGGGGTGCTGGCCCGCCCTGGCCGGGCTCCTGCTAACGGTGGGTGTGGCCGGGGGGCTGTGGTGGTGGCTCGATCCGCTGAGCCAGTTCCCAGGAGATGGCTCAGCGGTGGTTTCGCCCGACGGCAGCGATGCCAGCAACCTCAACCTCAGCGAGGCCGAGCGCGATCGCAAGCAGGCCCTGCGCGATCGCGCCACCAACCTCAGCGTCGACTGGAGCTATCTCACCAGCCTCACCGACCAGTTCTTCTTTGAGCAAAACCCCAACCGCCAGGGCACCCAGCTCACCGACCAGCCCGCCGATGAACCGCTGCGGGCCGAGTGGGATGCGATCGCCGCCGACAACCTGAATTTGCTAGAGGCCAACCTCAGCACCGATGCCCGCAGCAAGCTGGGCCGCTACAACCCCACCGATAGCGATCGCTGGCAGCGCCAGGTCAACGCGCTCTACGTCAGCAGCAAAGCCCTCTACGACCTGGCCGATGCCCGTTTTGACCAGCTGTTTCCAGGCCGAGAGGCAAACGACGGCTTTGTGGAAACCCCCGCCGACCAGATCTGGTCTGGCCTGGCCCAAGACCAGGTCAACGCCCTAGAAAGCGGTGCCAACTTAACCGAGATCACCTTTGCGGAAGGATCCCTCAGCCAGCAGCAGCAGGGCAATCTCAACCCCGGTCACGGCCAAGTCTACATTTTCAACCTCAGCGCCGACCAGCTGCTGCGCCTCAACCTCCAGGCCCCGCCCGACAGCACCCGCCTGTCGGTCTATGTGCCGGTACCCACCGACGCGCTGCCCCACATCCTGGCCGATGCCGAGCAAAACACTTGGGCTGGCGAGCTACCCCAGTCGGGCTACTACGAAGTGGTGGTGGTTTCCAGAGCCAGCAGCACCATTCCCTACAGCCTGACCGTGGCGGTTGACAACGTCATCGACGACATCATCAACCGCCCCGACCCGCCCCAAAAAGCTAATTAATCCGAATTATCCATACTGCCCCGGCAATAATTCCCCAATCGAGGAAAGCAAGCCGTTACCTTTTGCAACATCGGGGGCAAATTAACAGGGTGATGTCGTCTGTGCCAAAGCACCCTTTAGCGTATGAACCTTGTTCTGTTCAACTCCATCCGGCAGTCCGACGGTCGCTACCTGAACGATTCAGAACTGCGTCCCTTGGCCCAGTTTGTCACCTCCTTTGAGTCTCGGTTTAGAACCTACACCCGGCTCCAAGCCGAGAGCGAAAGCCTGGTGCTCAATGCCCTGCGGCAGCTTAGGCTTACCCACCGTGAGGCCGTGCAGGAGCACGGGGCCAAGTGCCAGCGCGACATGATTTACACCCTCGGGTACATTGCCAAGGCCATTCTGCTCGATAACCCCGACGGCTTCATGGAAGAGTACGTGATATGGATGCAAAATATTACCCGCGCTCTTCATAAAGAAGATTCTGCGATCGCCGCCTACCGCTGCCTGCAAACCGAAATTCTCGCCACCCTGCCCGCGGAGGCAGCCCAGCTGGTCAACGGCTATCTAGACACGCTGATCACAGCCTTCGCCGACGGCATGTAAATCGGTAGCATAAACAACATAACTTCATATTCAAGCTGATGCTGCCCTCAACCGGCAGGGAAGACTATAGGGTGCTGGTGCAGTTCATGGTTTAGCACTAATGAGCCTATACAGTCCCGCCTACACCCTAGTCGATTCGAGGGCAGACACCTTGACGTATTCTGCCGAGCCTAAGGCTTATTTAATTGGGCTCTCGACCTTTCAACAGCAGCCTTTCCTGGGCGACTATGAGCAGGGAAACCTGCGCCTCAACGACTGCGGTCAAATTGTGGCCGACGAGTGGGTGCGCTCTGCCGCCAACAAAGGCATTGACCTGGATGTATGGGCGATTACCCCCAACCGGCTGCAAAGCATCGTCTATTTGCGGGTGCCCGCCACCCCCAGCGCAGGGCTAACCGGTAACCTTGAAGGCCAGAAGCCCTGGCTGCTGTCATCGTTTGTGGCCAGCTTCAAGGCGGCGGCGGCCAAGCGCATCAACTTGCGGCTCAACCAGCTGGGTCAGTCGGTGTGGCAGCGCAACTACGACGAACACCTGATTACCGACGCAGCTTACCTGGTTCACCTGCGCAACCAGCTACAGGCAGTAGAGCGTTAACCCGCCAGCTTTGCCTTGACCAAAGCTTGCACCTTCCCGCCATCGGCGCGGCCCTTGAGCTGCTGCATGGCAGGCCCCATCACCTTGCCCATGTCTTTGGCCGACGAGGCCCCGGTTTGGGCAATTAGGTCGTCAATAACGGCCTCTACCTCGGCATCGCTGAGCTGCTGGGGCAGATATTCTGAAATGATGGCTAGCTCCTGGGTCTCTTGAGCAGCCAGGTCGTCTCGCCCGGCCTTTTGGTACTGCTCAATGGAGTCTTTGCGCTGCTTGGCCAGCTGGGTCAAGACCTCTAGCTCTTGCTCGGGGGTGAGGGCATCTTGCCCACTGGGACGCACCAGGGTTTCTCGCTCGAGAATGACTTTTTTAATGCTGCGAACCGTCTCCAGGCGCACCTTGTCTTTGGCCTTCATGGCGGTTTTAATGTCGTCGCTAATGCGGTCTTTCAGACTCATGGGAAAGATTCCTTACGCTTATCTTGACGGCGCGTTGTAGGCTACCCTTTCACTTTAGTTCAAACCGCTGGTTGGACGATCAGGAGATGAGGAAGGTGAGGGGAGAGAGCTAAGGCAAAAGGCAGAAATCTGAGCACTCCCTATCTCCCTCATCCCCCTATCTCCCTCATCTCTTCATCTTTCCGACTCTCCAACTGCTGCTCTAAAAAGCCGATCAAATCGGAAAAGACGAAGAACTGGGTTTCATCAAAGTGCTCGCTGATGTCAATATCAAAGGTGTCGTAAAAGTCTTCGCACAGGGTTAGCCCCCAATCGAACCAGCACACCGCTGGAAATGCCAAATCGTCGACGAGGTGGTCGTCGGGCCGCACGCGACCGATCTCTAGACCAGAGTAGGCGTGCAGACGCTCGTAGGCAAAGTTGCTGAGGGCCTGGGGCAGGATGCGGGGCATGGCCGGCGGGGTCCAATAGCGAATGAACCACTCCTCGCTGGTTAGACAGGGGCGCGATCGCAGCCACTGGTTGACCCGGTGGCGGGCGACCATGTCGGGGCTGAGAGCCATGTAGGTGGTGAGGCTATTGACAAAGTTTTTCAACGGTTGCCACACATCAATTTCTGAACGTCAAGCCTTGTGGGCTGGGCCACTGGGGCTTGATTAGAGTGTGCCCAAGGTTGGGGCTCAAGTCATGGTTTGGGGATGAATTAGCCCAAACCGCAGAGCCGAGCCAGCGTAGCCGCAAAGGTAGGATAGGAAACCGCTGCCGCCTCGGCCCGCTGAATTTGCATCGCTCCTTGGGTTCGCAGGGCCGCGATCGCCAAGCTCATAGCCACCCGATGATCAGTGTAGCTATCCACAGCAGAACCGCTAAGGGGGCTACCCCCATAGATCTTGAGCCCGTCGGAAAATTCTTCCAGGCGGGCACCCAGGCGAGTGAGCTGGCTGGCCATCACGCTGAGGCGATCGCACTCTTTGACCCGCAGCTCTTCGGCATCGGTAATGGTGGTGGTGCCCTCGGCAAACAGAGCCGCCACCGCCAAAATCGGCACTTCGTCAATCATGCGAGGAATCAAATCGCCACTAAAACTGGCGGCCTTGAGGCGGCTGTGGCGCACCCGCAGGTCGGCCACCGGCTCCCCCGTCACCTCCCGGGGGTTCTCTAGGGTAATGTCGGCCTCCATCGCTTCTAGGGCGTCGAGAATGCCGGTGCGAGTGGGGTTGATGCCCACATTCTCTACCACCAGGTCTGAGCCGGGGGTGATCGCCCCGGCCACCAACCAAAAGGCGGCGGAGCTGATGTCGCCGGGTACGACCACGGTCTGCCCGGTGAGGGTGGCGGGGCCGTGGACAGTGACGCTACAGGTATCGGGATCTACGGAAATATCGGCCCCGAAGGCGCGCAGCATGCGCTCACTGTGGTCGCGCGACAGGCTGGGCTCGGTGACGGTGGTGGTGCCCTCGGTCATCAGCCCCGCCAAGAGAATGCAGGATTTCACCTGGGCGGAGGCCACAGGGGAGTGGTAGTGGATGGGTTTGAGGCGCTGCCCCCGCACCGCCAAGGGGGCGAGGCGGTTGTTCTGTCGGCCCCAGATCTCGGCACCCATCTGACTCAGGGGTTTGATCACGCGATCCATGGGGCGCGATCGCAGCGAGCTATCTCCCGTGACCGCAAAGTAGCGATCGGGGTGAGAGGCCAGCAGCCCCAGCATCAGCCGCAGGGTGGTGCCCGAGTTGCCGGCGTCGAGCACGTCCGCCGGTTCCTGCAAATTGCCCAGGCCCACTCCCTGCACCGTCACCCATTCATCCTCCAGCGACGACATGGTGACGCCCATGGCCTGAAAGCAGGCAGCGGTGCTGCGCGGGTCTTCGCCCAGCAGCAGGCCCTGAATGCGGGTTTCGCCCCCGGCGATCGCCCCCAGCATCAGCGATCGGTGCGAAATTGACTTATCCCCCGGTACCCGGACCCGCCCCGTTAGGGCTACTCCCTCGCCGGGAAACTCCAGGGTCATAGTTTGGTGCGGGGCAGCGTCGGTTAGCTCAATGCGGGCAGTCATGGCAGCGGTAGTAAAAGCCGATGCTGATCGTACCCCATTAGTTGGGCCATGGTTTTTTCGTAATGTCGGCTTCCAGCTAGCATTAAGCCTTTTAAGTCCGTCCATCAGCCAGAAGGTCTAGGAAAGCTGCTGGAGTAACAATCTGGGTACCGTGAGAAAACTTAAGGTTAAGCAGATCACTATCGAGGGAAATTAAGAAATCTGCTTTTGCCTCGTAGGCAGCGGCAAGAAATTTGTTGTCGTCTGGATCAATATCGTCAAGCATAGCTGTTTCGTAAGCACCTGGAATGTGAAGCGCAACCAGGGTAATTGTTTCGACAAACTCTTCTAAATCGGCTTCTAAAATGCCCCGGCGTAAAAGTACCACGACTAATTCTCTAAGTAGCTGAGGCGAAATGACAAGCGTAAGCCTCCCTCTTTCCCAAGCTTCTAAAAGTTGAAAGGAGCTTGATTCAGAGTTACTGCTGAGAATACCTGCGATAAAAACCGAGGTATTAACAATAACTTTAAGCACTAATTTTGCCTCATTTCCCTTTCCCTATTGAGAAGCCCTAAGGTTGGCAAGGCGCTGACGAATAGCGTCAAAGCGTTGCCAAATCAACTCCGGAGGTTGGGGGGCAATAGCCTGAGCACGAGCAATACCGCGAGCGATAATGGTATCTACCTTTCCCAGTTCATCTGGGGCTGGTGGAGTAATGACCTGGTTCTGCAACAGTTCAATAAATGCCAAAACATCCTGCTGCTGGTTAGGCCCAAGAACCCTGAATTTTTCAGCCACGACCTGTTCTATGTTCATGGTGGACATGCTCCTAACGTATCAACGTCGCCAGCGCAGAGAGCCACAGCATCAGATTCAATAACGATTACGACGCCACTATTGATGTTTTGGGCCGGGCAAAGATCATGCGTCCTGCGGAGGTTTGCAGCGACCCGGTCACCACCACCTCTAGCTCTTCGCCGATGTAGTCGCGGCCTTCTTCAACCACCACCATGGTGCCGTCATTGAGGTAGCCCACCCCCTGGGAGGGCTCTTTGCCCTCTTTCAGGATTTTCAGGTCGATGTCGTCGCCGGGCAGGTAGGCGGGGCGAATCGCCTGGGCTAGGTCGTTGATGTTGAGCACTTCGACGTCTTGAAAGCTGGCGACTTTATTCAGGTTGTAGTCATTGGTGAGCAGCATGGCGTTGAGTTCTTGGGCCAGCTTCACCAGCTTGGCGTCGACGGTGGGGATATCGTCGTAGTCGACGGAGTTGATCAGCAGACGGTTCGGATAGGCCTCACGGATGCGATTGAGTACGTCGAGGCCGCGCCGACCGCGATCGCGCTTTTGGTCGTTGGAGGCGTCGGCCACCTGCTGCAGCTCTTGCAGCACAAACTGAGGCACCAGCAGCTGCCCCTCTAAAAAGCCTGTGCCCATCAGCCCTTCAATGCGGCCATCGATGATGCAGCTGGTGTCGAGCACCTTGGTTTTGCTGGGTTTGAGGGTGCCCTCGGCCACCAGAGTAGACTCTAAGGTGCTGGGGCTAATCAACCGGAGCAGCGATCGCCCGTGGGTATCGGCCAAATTCATGCCTGAGACCGCAAACAGCACGCTGCCCAGCACCGCTGTCATTGGCTTGATAAAGCCAAACTCGGCGGGAATTGGCAGCAAAAACAGCGGCGCCAGCATCAGGTTGGCGATCAGCAGACCCAGCACTAGACCCACGGCGCGGGTAAGAATGCGATCGGGCGGCAGTTCTTTGACCTGGCGCTCTAGGCGGCGGTAGCTGGTTTGCATCACCAGGCCTAGCCCGGTGCCAATCAGCCCGCCAAACACAGCGGTCACCGCGCCCAGGGCCTCGATATTCGTCACCTGCTGCAAAATCGGCTGGGGCAGCAGGTCAATACTGTAGAACCCAATGCCCGCTCCGGCCAGGATAAATGAGAATATAATCAGTGCGTCTAGCATGGTGGTCTGCGGTTCTGGCCTTGATTTTGCAGCGGTTAGAGGTTATGCGCTTATCCCTCTCAGTGTACTCCCCCAGCTCAAAACCGCCAGATAAACGAGTCTAGGGAAGTCAGGCTGGCAAAAGTATACCGCTAATGCCCGGCCCCCTAAACGCCCTACCACCTCTGCAATAATGGTGGGGTTACTGCACTTGCATTCTCCATGTCTTTGCCCTTTCTGCGATCGGCGGTGGTTCAACTGGCGGCCTACACCCCCCACGTTGAGTCAGCCGACGATCCATCCCCCGCCAGCCTCGATATTCTTGACACCAACGAGTGCCCCTACGACCTACCCGAGGCACTGAAGGAAAAGCTGGCCTGGCTGCTGCACCATGACATCGCCGCCAACCGCTATCCCGACGGTGGGCATGGGCCGCTGAAGGCTGCGATCGCCCAGTACGTCACCGAATCTGCCTTAGGATCCTCCTTTAACGCCGCCCACATCTCCATGGGCAACGGCTCCGACGAGCTAATTCGATCGCTGCTAATTGCGACCTGCGTAGGCGGCGAGGGGTCGGTGCTAGTAGCCAACCCCACCTTCTCGATGTACGGCATTTTGGCCCGCACCCTGGGCATTCCGGTGGTCACCGTGGGGCGCAGCGACGACACCTTTGAGGTCGATTTGGCGGCGGCGCAGCAGGCCATTGAGCACCCCCAGGGAGCACCCGTGCGGGTGGTGTTTATGGTGCACCCCAACTCGCCCACCGCCAACGCCCTCACCGCTGCCGAGCTGAGCTGGCTGAAGGCCTTGCCTGCGGAGGTCTTGGTGGTAATAGACGAAGCCTACTTTGAGTTCAGCCAGCAGACCACCGTGGGTACGGTGCTAGAGCGACCGAACTGGGTGGTGATGCGAACGTTTTCCAAAGCCTTTCGCCTGGCGGCCTACCGGGTGGGCTACACCGTGGCCCACCCGGAGCTAACCCAGGCCCTCGAAAAAGTGCGTCTGCCCTACAACCTGCCCAGCCTGACCCAGGCGGCGGCGCAGCTGGCCCTGGCTCACCGGCACGAGCTACTGACGGTGGTGCCCGAAATTCAGCAGCAGCGAACCGAGATGGTAGAGGCGATCGCCCAGCACATCCCCCTGCGTCTCTGGCCCAGCGACGCCAACTTTCTCTACGGGCGGCCCTCGGTGCAGGCTGGCCAGCTCAATGCAGAGCTAGAGCGCTGGTTTAATAGCCTGCGGCGTCAGGGAACGCTGGTGCGCCACACGGGCGGCGGACTGAGAATCACCATCGGCACGCCGGCGGAAAATCAGCGCACCCTGACTCACCTGCGGCAGCTGTAGACCTCCCTGTAGGGGCCCTGCATGCAGTGCCCCTACACCAGCAGTGCCCCTACACCAGGGTTCTGGCACGGCGCACGGTGTAGGGCAGCACCCCCACCAGCAAGGCAAAGGCCTCATCGGGCACTTTGTCGACAATGCTTTGATCGAAGTAGCTCTTAAACTGTTCAAGGATAAGCTGAGCGCGATCGAGGGGTACAGGTTTGTCGGTAAAGTTTTGGGTGAGCCGCACCCACTGCAGGCGAATTTTAAGCGCCTTTTGCTGAGCTTCAGCCGACTCAGGCGAAATCAGCGACAGGCTACCGAGGGGAATCACCGCTCGGCAGTCGGCATCGAGCCCTCCACCCACGGCGGCCCCAGGGCCGGCAAACTCGGTATAAAACTCTTTGTGAATAATCAGCCCATTGCGGCGGCGGCTGTTAACGACCCAGAGCTCGCCACCCCGAATTCTGGCCAAAATGTCATCGTCTTCTGACAGCAGTAAATTGGACTCAAAAAACGGGTTTGAAAGACGGCTCACTGGGTTCACGACAAGGGGTCGGGCCGGCTGAGATGCGTCAAACGGGCCAGGAGAACGTAGGGAGTTTCCGGGGCCTGGCCCTGAACTATTCTGCTCAAAATTAGGAATCATCCCTGCCACATCATAGCGACAATGGCTTGTTCAGCCACAGCTTGCACTCACTCCCTGAACCTATGGATCGCCTGTAAACCATAGAACCTCAGGTATTCATTCTAGGGTAAACGGCGAGTCGCCTTGCCTGGAAGTATTTAGCTGCGCTGAAGGAGGGATAAATTTCTACCCCAATAGTTTGAGGTTTGTGTAAAGTCATCCGGCTGGAGTCAGGCTAGGGCCAGGGCACAGGCGGCGCTACGACTTTGCGCAGCAGCAGACGACGGGGCTGTAGCCCTAGCCAAGAGGCCGGAGTGTCTTCGGTTTGAAAGGTTTCAAACCCGGCTTTGCGGTAGAGCGCTTGGGCCGCCAGGTTATCTTCCATCACGTGGAGGCGCAGTTCGTAGACGCGCCACTGTTGCGCCAGCTGTTCGCATGATTGCAGCAGCGCACTGGCCACACCCTGGCGCCGAAAGCCCTCTCCCACCGCCAAATTTGAGATGTATACGTGGCGATCGCCCTGCCAGGGCCAGGGCTGCCGCAGGGCCGCTTCTATGGTGCCAGCGATCGCACCGGCAGAAGAACTCGACGCTACAGAAGCAGCCGGTTCGCCAGCGACCGCTGGCCCTGGGGGCAACGACATCGCCGCTAAACAGGCATAGCGAGGCGACTGAGCCTTGAGCCGCTGCTTGAGGTCTTCTTGAATCCCCAGGCGAATAAACGGGTACACCCAGTACCGCCAGCCCGAGCAATCGTAAAAGCTGGTGGTTAGCACATCGGTAAGCCGCTCAACGTCTTGCAGCCGGGCCGAACGAATTAGCGGCTGAGCTGAAGCCGTCCCTGGTGCGGGTGGCGAGTTTTGGTCAAGTTGTACCATAAGCCCCCAAAAAGCTCCCAGAGCAGACCCTCGGAAATTAATGCCCAGAATTAGTGCCCAGCGTTAGCGATCGCAAAGCAGCGCCCGGCACTCGGCCCAGGCGTTTGGACAATTGCCTTGCAGTCAATATACCCTTCTCCCCCCGGTCAACGGGTAGGATCGCAGGACGGGTTTTGCCCATCTCCCTCCCTCACCTCACCCATCTACCCCTCTCCCTTCCTCACCGCTCTCCCCCATGGCCCCTCCCTTTCTCACCACCCTTGCTCGCCACCGCGACCCCAGGCTGCTGTGGCCCGTGGCGGCGCTAGCATCGGTAGTCGCCCACGGGGTAGCCCTGGCCATGGTTCGCACCCTGGCGATTCAAACCCCGACCCTGCCCGAGGGAGCCATGGCCCCGCTGCCCATTCAGATGGTGACCCTATCCCCCGATCTGCCGCCCCCCAGCGACCAGGACAACCCTGCGGCACCCAGCGATGCGGCCCCCAGGGACAGTATGGCCGCCGAGTCGCCGCCCCCTGTAGCTGCCCCAACCTCTGAGCCCGATGCTCCTCCGATGCCCCGCCCGCCGCTAGAACGACCGATCGCTCCGACGTCACCGCAGGTTGCTGCGCCGCCAGTCAATCGCCCGCTGGTGGCTCCAGCCCCGCAGCCGTCGCCCGCCCCGGTAGCTCCTGCGCCTCCAGCGGTGACCCCGGCCCCGGCCCGGCCTGCCCCAGAGGCTATTGCCCCAGAGACCGTTACCCCGCCTGCGTCTGCCCCGCCCACGGCTCCACCGGCAACAGCGCCGCCCACAGCCCCAGCCCCTGGAGGTGCTACAGGCCAGGGGGGGCAGGTAGTGCCCGTAGGCATTCGCCTAAACCCCAGCGGCAGGGATATTCCTGAGACGGCGCCTCAGCTGCTGGGGGCGACGGCTATTGATATGCAGCCTTTGGCCTCGGGCTGCGGTTTTGCCAATCTGGATGCTTTGCTGACCGGCATGGTGGCCACTTCTGTGCAGCTGCAAATTCGGGTTGAGACGAGCGGCGAAATTTCTCAGGTCAGGCCATTGCAGGGCAGCGGCAGCGGAGCCGTAGACGATTTAGTCAGCTGCGTGGTGAGACAGCGCCTGCGGCTGCAGCCGGCTAGCTCGGCCGGGGTGGCGCAGCTGACCGATGCGTTTATTTTGGAGGCCCGGATTCAGTTTTAAGGTTCAGTTTTAAGGCAGTGGCTACAGTCGTTAAAGCGCTTGATTTTCCACAGCTCGGTGTTGAGCCGGTTGGGGCCAGCGTCGGCCCAGCGATCGCGGTCAAGCCAAAACTCGAAGCAGGCGGTGTGGCCCATGGGCAGCCCCCAGGCGCGATCGCAGCCCATTAGGCAAGTGATAACGTGCTGCAAAATCCAGTGGTGGCCGATGACCAGAATGCGATCGCCGTTGCCGTGCTGACGCAGCAGGTCATCGGCCACCCGCTGCGCCCTGGCCTGCCCCTGCTCTAGGGTCTCGGCCTGGGGAATGGGCTGCCAGTCGAGGCTGGTTTCGAGCTGGCAGCAGAGGTCGGGGTAGCGATCGCGCGCCTCGGCCCAGGTTAGCCCCGTAAAAATGCCAGCATCATATTCTTTGAGGTCGTCGCGCAGGGTTAGGGGCACAGCTCGACCGGGGGCTAAGCTTACCTGACCCGTCCTGGCTACATCAAAACGGTCGGCCAGGGCCTCGACGCTGCCTAGAGAAGAGCCGGTAAATCCTTGGATGAGCCAGCTCAGCGTGGCGGTGGCCCGCTCTAGAGGGCTGCAATAGATGTGGGTGGGGTACCAACTTGCCGCCGCCAGATGCTGCCCCAGCAGCAGCGACTGCTGCACCCCCAGGGAGGTAAGCCCGGTAGAGCTAACCCCTTCCATGCGGCCTTCAGCATTGCCCTCCGACTGACCATGGCGCACCAAAAGCAGCTTGAGTGAGGTCATAGGCCCCTGGGGAAACGGGGCTGGAGGTGCCTCGATGGCAAGAGTAACGGGTTGGGGAGCGGGCAGTAGCGAGGGGCCTTTGGCATGGACGTGGGTACTATTGGTCAAAGGTAACGGTCAGCGGGGCAGCGTAGGCAGCGGCAAAACTGTCTACCAGCAACTCCAGAATGCCTGAAACATGCCAAAATGCGTAGACAAATTCTCCTCAACACTGCTGTTTGCTGCCGATGATAGCTCCAGTTCACTCCGCTTCACCCTCCCCCTGCCGCTGTGCCCTGGATACCGTCGATCGCCAGCGGCTAGGGCTATTTCTTAGCCTGGTGCTGGGGTTTGCGGTGGTGGAGTGGCTGGTGGGTAGCCACAGCAATAGCCTGGCGCTGCAGTCCGATGCGGGGCACATGCTGACCGACGTGGGCGCGATCGCCCTGGCCCTCTCGGCCAGCTGGCTCACGCGGCTGACGCTGGCCCATCCCCGACCGGGTCGGCCGCACCTAGAGGCCGTTGCCGCTCTGGTAAATGGCCTGGGGCTGCTGGCCATGGCGGGGCTCATTTCCCTAGAGGCCTGGCAGCACCTGAGTGCGCCTACCACCGCCCTGGTGAGTGGGCCGATGGTGGCCACAGCCCTGGTGGGCTTGGGCATTAACGGGTTTGGGGTTTGGCTGCTGCACGGCGGCGAGGGGTCGCTCAACCGCCAGGGAGCGCTCTTGCACGTGGTGGCCGACCTGGTCAGCTCGGTGGGGGTAATTGTGGGGGCGCTGTGTATGGCGCTGTTTCAGTGGTTTTGGGTGGATGGGGCGCTGAGTCTGGCGATCGCCCTGCTGATTGGCAGTAGCGCCCTACCGTTGATCTACCAAAGCTGGGGGCAAATTACCCACCAATCGGTTCCCGATCTAGCCAGCCTGGGCTTTTTTGAGACCGGGCGCACTGACCTGAGTGCCCAAATCCTAGGGGCAGCTGCCGCCCAACCCGTTGGTGGGAAAGGGTTGGGTAAAGAACCTGCGGTATTGGGCCACAAAACTGCGCCACAACCGCCATTCGATTCTAATATTCATACCTAAGGGGCCATCGCTGCATGGGCCAGCACTGCACTGTGTCTACGGGAGTCAAACATGGGTACCTGGGTTAAGGAAACCGATGAAGCTTTTTACCTAATGCAGGGAAACAAGTGGATCTCCCGCATTCAAAAGCGTCCCTCTGCCGCTAACCCCAAGGAGCGGGTGCTCAATGTGGAGGGCATGCGCGAGTGGTTTTTGCGATCGGATGCGCCTTTGGCCATGACCGTTTCGGTGGGAGTCGGCGGGCCAGAACCAGAACAGGCGGGCGGGGGGCAGCAGGTGCCGCCGCCCGAAGCAGTTATATCTCCCCCACCGGACAAAGAAACCCCACCGACCCCAGGCGGCGGCACCGACCCCAAAGCACCTGGATCGGGTGGAGAGCCTGCCCCAACCCCTGCCAAGAACCTGACGCTGCGAGTTAAAAGCACCACCTACTTTAAGCTGCAACCTAAGCTGGCGGGCGATCTTACCGACGCCGAGAAAGTGCTGGTCACCAACGGCACCACCCTCGACATTCAGTACTACATTGATGTGGGCAAAAACCACTGGCAGGTGCAGCTGCTTGAACCCACCCTCGGCGATAAGACCAACCGCACCTGGTTTGTCTACACCCCCGATATTGACGTGCTTACCGGGGTTCGACTGCGCGTAACCAGCGATACCCTGTTTAAGGCCGAACCCAAAATCTCCTCGCAGCTGAGCGAGTCTCAAAAAGTATTTGTTAAAAATGGTACTCAGCTGAGGCTGCTAGCCTTTAAGCCAGCGGCGGGCGACCACTACGAGATTGAACTGGCCGATGCGATCGCCGGAGCCGAAGTCAACACCAAGTGGTACGTCTACAGCCCAGACACCAAGGTAGAAGGCAACCGCCAAACCCTTGAGATTACGGGTGACACCGTTTTTAAGGCTAAGCCGGTGCTGTCGAACCAGCTCTCCGACGCCGATAAGGTACTGGTAAAAAGGGGCACGGTGTTTTTGCTGAACTCCTACGCTCAGCCCGAAAACAACCACGTGCGGGTGGCGCTGCAAGGAGCCTTTCTAGGCCCCCAAAACCGTACCGCCTGGCATGCCTACGTGCCCGATATTCAAATTTCTGGCACCGAAATAGGCAACCGACCCAACGACCAAGGCCCAGGACAGCCTGCCAATCCGGCCGATCGGGGCGTGCCGCTGAGCTTTCCTGGGTTTACGGGCACCTACTACTCCAACGACCCGATTCAGCCTAAGAACCGCTACGGCGTGCGGGGCAACTTTACCTGGGGCGAGGCGTTGCACGTCAACCGTTCTACCGGAGCCTATCGTCGACCCGCCAATGCCGGCGTGGTCTACAACATTTTGAAAGTGGCCGACGTGATGGAAGAAATTCGCAAGATCTACGGCGATAAGCCGCTGAAAATCAACTCCTGGTATCGCGACCCAGCCACTAACAGGGCGGTGGGCGGAGCCTCAATGTCTCGCCACCTATTGGGGGATGCAGTGGATTTTGTGGTGCCCGGTGTGCGGTGCTTTGATGTCTACGCGCGGCTAAACGGCTGGTGGGGCGGCCGGGGTGGGTTGGCCAGTTCTTCGGTGTTTACCCACATTGACGTGCGCGGCTATCGGGCCCGCTGGAGCTACGGCTACTAGGCCAGGTAACGTCTTGCGAGGAACGGCTCTGCGGTGGAGGCGATCGCACCGCAGAGTTTTGCCGCGCTCTGGTAGAACACGAGGTAGCAAAACCGTTTTAAGGCTGGCAGTCCTTGCGTTGGCCCTGAGCATCGGGGGAATGCTGCCGGGTCTGGCGCTTTCGCCTCCCCCTCATGCTGCGCTCACCCCCGATCTAGCCAACTTCCCTTTAGTAAAATCCTACGACTTGGGGACGGCCAGCCTGGCCCAGAGCGGGACAGAGGTTGATACCATGCCACTGGCGCTGACGGGGGCGATCGCGCTGCCCCCCGGCCACTCCCCTGTCCCCTGGGTCGTGGTGCTCCACGGTCGCCACGCCGGGTGCCACTTTCAACCCCATGCCACCAGCCAGTGGCCCTGCGCCCCTGAACCCCGCTTTGACCTGGGCTTTGCCTACCTGGCGCAGGCTTTAGCTGAGGCAGGCTACGGCGTGATGATTCCCAACCTGAATGCCGCCTTTAGCGAAACCTACGGGGCCAATGCCGACAATCGCAACGAACTGGCTGACCAGCGCAGCGGCCAAATTATCAATGCCCATCTCGCCCGCCTGGCCCTGGCTAACCGGGGTGATGATTCTGGCTTTGGCCTGTCGCTGACAGGGCGAGTTGATCTGGGACGGCTAGCAATGGTGGGTCACTCAATGGGAGGTGGGGCAGCGGCACTTAGCGCCATTCAGCGACTTAACGGCGGCTCAGCCGCGTCGCTTCAGGCCAAAATTGCGAATGGCCAAGGCCCGATCGCGGCTCTGGTGCTGGTCAGCCCTACCCGCAGCTACCCCATGGCCCAGCGACCCGACGCCTACCAGCTGCCAGATGTGCCAACGGCGGTGATTGCGGGGGGGTGCGATCGCGATATTTTTGACCTTAGCAGCCTCTACTATGTCGAAGCGGCTCGGTTACAACCTCGCACGTCGCCCGTTGTTGGCCTACTGCTGCCGGGGGCCAACCACAACTTTTTCAATGCCGCCGTAGCTGAGGATGACTATTACCGACAGCCGGATAACGGACCACTGTGCAACCCGCAGCGATCGCGCGATCGCCTGTCGCGGGTGGCCCAAGAGACCTTTCTCGCCCAGTACACCCAAGCCTTTTTACGCACCGTCTGGTCTACTCCTGGGGATGCAGCCCGCGCTGAGGTAGGCATGGCTCCTCACCGAGCGGCTCCAGCAGAACTGTTTGGGCAGTCGATCCTCACAACACTGGTATCTCCCGCCGACCAGCGCTACGCCGTATTTGATGCCAAGGAGGCCCCAGCAACAAGTCTCACCGCTGGCCTCAGGGCAACCTTCTGTGAACCACTGACCGATTGCCAGCAATCATCGCGGCCCTATCCCCACTTTTCGGCACTGCTTACCCTGGGGTGGGCGGCTGCTACAGAAACACTGCAAGTGCCGCTGGAGAGCATTGATGTTAGCGACTTTAGCAGACTGGAACTGCGTCTCGCCCCCGATTCATCTTGGTCGTTGCCCCAGGGGCAGCCGGTGTTTGCGGTGGTGCTACGCGATGGTCAGGGCGAGGCGGCGCGGGTTGAAATTCTCTCGACGGTACCGGCCCTGCGATCGTTTGAGGCTGACCCGACCCATGGCCACACGGCCCCCCTTTACCCCAGCGCCCTTCGCATTCCCCTAGGGCAGTTCTCTGGCGTTGACCTGACAGCACTGACCAGCGTGGAGCTAGTGTTTGACCAGGTGCCCCAGGGTAAGCTGCACCTGGCCAGCATTGAGTTTGTAGGGCAAAAGTAGGCTGCCTAGATGCCCTCAAAACAGGGATGCCGGAACTCATAGCCCACCGCTTTGAGCTTTTGGTTTGACACGCGCACATTGTAGGGCCGCGCGCTGGGCTGGGAGGGGTTCCACTGGACAGGGTCGAGATGGTTGGCGGTGCAGACGCGATCGATCAGCTCGCGCACGGTGGGGATTTCGTCTTGCACCAGGTTGTAGAGGCCGCTGAGGGAGTAGGTTTGGGCATGGGCGATCGCCCCCACAATGTCATCTAAATGCACCCAGTTGCTAGCTTCGTGCCCAGCACCGGGGCGGGTTTGCCCAGCGACGCGGCTGTAGATTTTGGCCAGTTCTCGCCCAGGGCCGTAGATGCCGCCGAGGCGAAAGATGCAGACTTTTCGCCCAGGCGTGGCAGCTTGCAATAGAGTCTTTTCTGTCTCTTCCATCGTGCGTCCGTTGTCGGTGGCGGGTTTTGCGGGGTCATCTTCTCTCACCCAGGCTCCCTCGTAGTTGCCGTAGACCGAGTAGGTGCTGGTGAAGATGAT
>DASQNN010000330.1:0-1672 GCA_035644955.1 Nodosilinea sp.
ACAAAAGCTCCTAAAAACCTCGATTTTTTTCAAAGCAATGGTGAGGAGCCGTACCTCTCGGGGCCGGGTTGGGTACTCTACGGGTACTTTTGAGGGGTGACACCCCCCATCCCACAGCCCCACCCATGAACCTGCGCCACAAAACGTTACTGTTGACCACGCTGCCCCTGTTCGGGTTAATAGTGCTTTTGTTTGGCAGTTTTTCGGCCATTTTGCAGCGCAGCTATGGCCGCCTAGAGCAGCAAGATGCCCAGCGCAATCTCCAGCGGGTTGACGAAGTACTGGCGGGCGACCTAGCTCAGCTCCAACGCCTCACCCAAGACTGGGCCGCCTGGAATGATACCTACGACTTCGTTCAGGGTGGCAATCCAGACTACACCCAGTCAAACCTGAGCAAATATGCCCTTGAGAGCCTGCAGCTCAACCTGGTAGCGGTGGTAAACCGCGAGGGGACAATTGTCTACGGCACCAGCTACGACCTAGAAGCCAGGGCTTTTTCATCCCTTCCAACCGATTTGGCCTCGCAGCTTACGCCGGCTAGCCCGCTAATGCAGTTTGAGCATATAGCCTCTCACCACCAGGGGCTAATGACGGTCGATGGCAAGCTCATGGTGGTAGTGGTAGAGCCAATTTTGCGCAGCGATGCCACGGGCCCAGCCCAAGGTGCCTTGCTGATGGGGCGCTACTTGAGCCCCAATGTAGTTGAGTCTTTAGCCCTGCGTACCCGTCTTGATTTGCGCCTGTACTCCGTCGCTGAGGATGCCCCGCCGGAGAACGAGTTGCCGGAGGCGCTGCAGCCCATTTTAGCGACGCTCAAAGATTCGCCCAACCTGACAAGTTTTCCTACTCTAGTGCGGCCCCAGACGGCCGATACCCTGACTGGCTATGCCATCTGGCCAAATGTGTACGGCGCACCTCAAGCCCTTATAGAAGTCAAGCTTCCCCGCGACATTTACTACCAGGGGCAGGTTAGCCGCCACTACCTGGGCTGGTCGCTGCTGGGGTCGTGCCTGGTGTTTACGGGCGGCATGCTGCTGCTGCTCGATCGCGTCATTTTGCGGCGGCTGCTGGGGCTCAGCCAGCAGGTGCAGCACATTGGCCGCTCGAACGACCTAACCCAGCGGGTATCGGTGCAGGGTACCGACGAACTCAGCCATCTGGGCCACCAGATTAACGACATGCTGGGCGAGCTGCAAATTAGCAGTGAAAAGCTGGCCGTCGAGCAGCAAAAGGCCGAGCAGCTGTTGTTGAATATTTTGCCCGCGGCGATCGCTGGGGAACTGATGCAGACCAAAGCTTCTGTTCCCCAGCACTTTGACGAGGTAACCATCCTGTTTGCCGACATTGTGGGCTTTACCAGCCTCTCCAAGCGGCTGTCGCCCATTCGGCTCGTCGATCTGCTCAACCAGATTTTCTCGGCCTTCGACAGCCTGGCCGAGCAGCTGGGGCTAGAGAAAATTAAGACCATCGGCGATGCCTACATGGTAGCGGCAGGGCTGCCCTCCCCCCGAGACGACCATGCGGAGGCGATCGCCGAAATGGCCCTGGCCATGCAGCAGGTCATCGCGTCGTTTCAGGTTGAATCGGGGGAACCCCTGGAGATTCGTATTGGCATTAATACCGGCGTGGTGGTAGCCGGCGTGATCGGCACCAAGAAGTTTATCTACGACCT
>DASQNN010000331.1:0-6476 GCA_035644955.1 Nodosilinea sp.
CAGCAGCTCATCCACCAGGCCACGGTTGATCCAGCCTACCCAATCCTGCAAAAACGAGTTGTAGGCCGTGTCATAGGGATTAGGCGACACCGAAAAGATGGCTTGGGGACGATGCTGTTTCACCGTCTGGTTGAGCTGAGCCACAAAGTCGGTAATTTTGTCTGCCCGCCAGCGCATCCAGGCCGGATCTCGCGGGTTACTCGGCACCGGCTGTTTGGTTTCCTGCTGGTATAGCGCCACGGTGTAAGGGTCATAGCCAAAGTCGCTGGGCAGGGCCGTGTGGTCATCGAACTGAATGCCGTCAATGTCGTAGCGGACGGCAATTTCGGCAACCAGGTTGGTGATAAACTGCTGCACCTCTGGCTTAAACGGGTTGAGCCATACCACTTCCCCACCCGCACTGATCGAGGTCTGGCTGCCGTCCTGGCGCTGGGTCAGCCAGTCGGGGTGAGCCATAGCCAACTCGGATGACGGCGGGGTCATAAAGCCAAACTCAAACCAGGGAATTGCCAGCAGCCCCTGGCGGTGAGCTTGGTTAATCACATCAGCTAGAATGTCTTGCCCCGCCGCGCCTCGGTGAATGTAGGGTATCCCGGCTCGCTGGGCAATCACGCTGGGGTAGAGGGCATAGCCCGAATTCCAGACCACGGGATAGACCGTATTGAAGTTGAGCTGGGACAACTCGGCCATGGCGCTCTGCACCCGAGAGGAATCCCGCAGCAGATTCATGTCGTTGGTGGTCAGCCACACCCCCCGAATTTTCTGAAAGCTCTGGGGAATCGGCGTAATCTCCCCTGGCTCAGCTCCCCAAGGCACCACCGATGGCGGAAGCAATGCGATCGCAGGCCCACCCAGCATCACCACCGCCAGCAACGCGGCCCAGAACAGCAGAATCCGGTGTTTTAGTTTGTGTTTGAGCTGAGAAGTCATAGGGGGAAGAGCTATTGGCTGTTGGCTATTCTGTTGGCTTTGGCTTTTGGACGCGATCGCCTTGATCCTGTCCTAATTACTCAAGACATATCTCTATGCCCAAAATCCGGACGATTGATCAACTTCAAAAGTTGATCAATCGATAATAACAGGGGTTTGACGCTAGGCGTAGTGAGTTTTCGTTGTGCGCCTGGCGTCTCTCAGTCTGCTGGCATGGGCCCATTACTCGGCAAACATTTCAGCCAAGATTTCTAGCACCAGGCTTTGCTCGTCGGGGCTGATTTGTCCCAACGGCTGGATCAGGCGAGTTTTGTCTACGGTGCGAATCTGGTCGAGCACGATTTGCCCAGCTTTGCCCTGAAACCGGCAGGCCACGCGGGTTGGGTAGCGTCTGCGTTTGGTGGTCATGGGGGCAACGATGACCGTGGCAATGTGGCGGTTCATTTCATCAGGAGAGATCACCACACAGGGGCGGCTCTTTTTGATCTCGCTGCCGATGGTAGGGTCAAGATTGATCAGAAAAACGTCGAAGCGGTTGACTACCATTCCCACTCGGCATCGTCCCAATCGGTAGTGCTGAGGTCATCGAGCAGAGTGTCGTCGTGGTGGTCGGCCATAGCGGCAAAGGCGACATCCCAACCGGCCCGCTGGCGAGGGGCGGTGCGAATGATGAGGCGATCGCCCTCGACCTCTACTTCTACCTCAGCATTAAGGCCACTTTGCTCTAGCAGCAGCTTGGGTATGCGAATGCCCTGGGAATTGCCAATCTTGACGATACGAGTTCTGATGGCGGTGCCCATTAGGTGTAAGCTCATCTGTGCTTGGTAATTACATTGTAGATACATTTGCGAAGAGGCGTCAAGTGGAAATGTTCTCCATCGCCTCGGTTTTGTCAAAGTCAAATTCTGGAGTAAACCTCAGGTTGACCCCAACACCGGCAGACCCACGAGCGTACTGACCCAAGGGCTGCGGTACTAGCCCACGCGATCGCATGCAGACACCTCCTCCCATAGTAAAAGCCCAGAGAAAATCAATTTCTCTGGGCTTTGGGGGTGCCTACTAGCCGTTGCTATTTTTCGTCGTGAGCTGAGTTCTAGAGCGGGTCTGGAAAAATAGAGGGAGAGAACATTTGCAGCATCGCATCGTAGTGGGGCTCGTAGTACTGCACACAGGTAGACCCCACACAGGCCGACAGCTCTTGGTCGAGCAGGTTCACCATGAGCCGCACCAGGCCCCAGTTGACCTTGAGCGTGGGATACAGCATGACGCAGAGCGGAAAGAGTTCCTGGGCGATCGCAGAGATATTGTTCTCTAGCATGCAGGTCCACAGGTAGATCTGAAACATCTCTACGTCGCGAACGCTGGAGGTGCGCACGATGGCGTTGTTAAGGGGCCCGGTATAGCTGACATAGTCGGGGCACAGGGTAATGACTTGATTCACAATGCTGTGGGCAATGCGAGTGGTGGCAGGCAGCGCCAGCCGCACCGCCTCTAGGCGAGGATCGTGGTAGTCGTACTTGGCGGCGGCGGTGTAGACCCGGTGCAAGGGCATGTACAGCAGATCATCCACCACTTTAAAGTAGCTTTGCAGCACCGGGCGCTCCGATTCGGGGGCCTCTGCCAAGAGCATTTGACCACAGTAGTGAAACTGCATGCTGACAAACCCAATTGCTCTGGGATCAACCGCGGTGTGCTTTTGGCGAATAGCACCCAACTGCTTTGAAGCCGCGACCGAAAACCGCTGGGGCGTGACGCCCTTGGCGTAGGCAGCTAAGGCTTCTTCGTAGACCAGGTGAACGTCTTTAGAAATAGTCCAGGGGTCAATCAGGCTAAAGCTAATTTGGTGGCGCCTGACTTCGCGGGAGAGTAGGGTTTCTGTTTTATGCCAGGCTCGGGCGCTGACAGAACGCAGCATATCAATTAGTTTAGGGGCAACATCTAGTTTGGCCTGCGACTGATCTAAGCTCAGCAGGGCCTGATCCTGAAGGTGCAGATCTCTAATATATTTTTTAGCCCAAACCTCTGAGAGCGATAGAACTTGGGACTTGCCTGAAGAACTAGCTTTTTTTGAAAGGCCGCCCTTGGGACCGGCCGACACCGAGAAATTTGTCACCATAGGACTACGAAGACGCTAGGAAATTGGAACGACGATTCAAAAGCCATCTTAAGCTCCAATGGAGGAGTGAATTTGATAGAGAGCGGGAAAATAGCGGCTTGAATTCACTAAATTTTATCTCTTGCAATGATTCGTAAGAACATGCAAGGTTTTTTAGAGACATTTGGCGTAATTTTAGCGGTCTAGAGTGAGGGCCAACGCGCGCAATCGCCAGGAAGCCCAAGGCTGATGGTTGGATCCATAGGCGATCGCTCAATCGTTGCCTGCTCGTTTGTTGATGAGCCTCGATTGCTAGGGGAAGCCGCACCCACCCGGCCACAGCCACTGACCCGGCAAACCGCTATTCTGAAAAGCAAGGCGTTGCGGCAGGAGTAAACTATGGGCCTCTTTGAAGACCTGAGCCGATTTCTCGAAATCCGGCTCGACGAATTTCTCAAGGCCAACCCCCACCTGGAGCTGTTTGGCCTAGAAGACCAGCTGCGGGGGCAAGAGCAAGATGCCATTCGCCTGCTGGGCGATCTCAAGCGCCGCGAAAAGCAGCTCGAAGACAGCATTCTTGCCACGGCCCAAGACATTCAGCGCTGGCACAGCCGCATCCAAAATGCCCAGACCGCTAACCGCCTTGACCTGGTCAAGGCCGCCCAAGAGCGCGAGGCCGCTCTGCTGCGTCAGGGCAACCAGTATTGGGGCCAGCTCAAAGGTGTCAAAGACCAGATCGAGCAGACCCGTACCCTGCAAAAAGAAATTCACGATCGCCGCCGCGAACTCAAAGCCAAAATTGCCGAGACCCAAGCTGAGCGCACCGCCCAGCGCACTACCACCAGCTGGGATACCGGCTGGGCCAAACCACCCTTTGACGGCTTGGGCAGCAACTCTATGGATCCTTTAGAAGAATCGTTTCAGCGCTGGGAGACAGAGCAGGAGTTGGAGGAGTTGAAGCGGCAGATGGGGAGGTAGGGGAGATGGGGGAGTGATGGGGTAGGGGGGGATGGGGGAGTCCTGCACTTAGCGGCCTGCTTCCCCGCTACTCAATCATCCCGTCACCCCGCTACTCAATCATCCCGTCACCCCATCACCCCATCACCCCATCACCCCGTCACCCCTTCGCCTGTGGTTTCTTAATCTCAAAGGAAATCGTATCCCCCTTCCTCGCCTGGGGAGGCTGCGCGGGGGGCTCAACCGTTGGGCTAGGGGCTGGTGTCGGGTTGGGCAGGGGCGACGGCTCTGGTTGGGTAGGGGTTGCGCCCAAGCTGGGCCAGTGGCGGTAGTTGGATGCGATCGCAAGCCCGATGCCCCCTGCGATCGTCAGCGGCAGCGATAGCTCAGCGCTGCTCACCCAGGGCAGATGGCCCAACCACTGGACGGCTTCGGCCCCAAAGAACAAAATCAAAAAGCAAACTAGCCAGAGCTTCATAGCATCCAACAATATTTTTCTGGGCCGACCAAACTATAGCGCTGGCCAGCTAGTACTTGACCAAGCGAATTGTGATAAGCGCTAGCGGCCTAGGGACAGGGTTTAAGGTCTATGGTTTAAGGGCTGCCATGAACCTGAAACCTTGAGCCCTAAACCCTACTAACCCGTCGCCCTGGGCTTGGCAGATCACCCGCCTGGGTAGTGGTTTTTGTAAATCATTCATCGGCTAGCGATTGCGCTATCCCTATAGACCGCAGGGTAGATTCATCCTGGCTCAAAGGTAGGTCTTTGCGGCCAGTGAGTATTTGCTTGAGAGAATTGGACATCTTTCTTAAGAAAAGTGCCTCCCGCCTGCCCGATCGACGGAATGGGCCTAGGGCAAGCCTTTGGCGACTTTTGGGCGCGGCTCTGGCCGGTCTTGAAGGGGGCTACTGGAGGGGCGATCGCCGCTTTCTGACCCAAACTTTGCTACGAAGCCGACTTTTCCTTGGGGAAGGGTATGTCAGAATGTAAGCGGTTTTTTGCCAACTCACCCAAGCTCTTGGAGTAGGCAGTCAAAATGGATTCTGTAGACACGCTTTATCAATACGCCTGGCTAATTCCGGTGCTGCCGCTCATTGGTGCGGCGGTAGTGGGAACTGGGCTCATTTCCTACGGCGAGGCCACCAGCAAGCTGCGGCAGCCGGCGGCTATTTTCATCGTTTCCCTGATTGGGGCGGCGATGGCCTTTTCTTTTGCAATTTTTTGGAGCCAGGTGCAGGGCCACGCCCCCTACACAGCCCTGTTTGAGTGGGCCTCGGCGGGCGACTTCCGCATTCAGATGGGCTATACCATCGACCATTTGGCGGCGCTGATGCTGGTGGTGGTGACCACCGTTGCCTTTTTGGTGATGATCTACACCGACGGCTACATGGCCCACGATCCCGGCTACGTGCGGTTCTACGCCTACCTGAGCCTGTTTAGCTCCTCGATGCTGGGTCTGGTCATTAGCCCCAACCTGCTCCAGGTCTACGTGTTTTGGGAGCTGGTGGGGATGTGTTCCTACCTGCTGATTGGCTTTTGGTACGATCGCAAGCCTGCCGCCGACGCCTCCCAAAAGGCATTTGTGACGAACCGAGTAGGCGACTTTGGTCTGCTGCTGGGCATTTTGGCCCTGTTCTGGGCCACCGGCAGCTTTGATTTCGAAATCATGGGTGAACGGCTGACCGACCTGGTCAACACCGGCAGCCTCAGCGCTGGCATGGCCGCTGTATTTGCCATTCTGGTGTTCCTCGGCCCGGTGGCCAAGTCGGCCCAGTTTCCCCTCCACGTGTGGCTGCCCGACGCCATGGAAGGCCCTACCCCCATCTCGGCGCTGATTCACGCCGCGACGATGGTGGCGGCGGGGGTGTTCCTGGTAGCGCGCATGTACCCCGTGTTCGAGCATATCCCCATGGTGATGACGGTAATTGCCTACACCGGGGCGTTTACCGCCTTTATGGGGGCCACCATTGCCATCACCCAAAACGACATCAAGAAGGGGCTGGCCTTTTCGACCATGTCACAGCTGGGCTACATGATCATGGCCATGGGCGTTGGGGCCTACGGGGCTGGTCTCTTTCACCTGATGACCCACGCCTACTTCAAGGCCATGCTGTTTTTGGGCTCTGGCTCGGTGATTCATGGCATGGAGGCTGTGGTGGGTCACGACCCGGTGCTAGCGCAGGATATGCGCCTGATGGGCGGCCTACGCAAGTACATGCCGGTGACGGCCTACACGTTCCTGATTGGCACCCTGGCGATCAGCGGTATCCCACCCTTTGCCGGCTTCTGGTCTAAGGATGAAATTCTGGGCGCGACCTTTGCCGTCAACCCGGTGCTGTGGGCGGTGGGCTGGCTAACGGCGGGCCTTACCGCCTTCTACATGTTCCGCATGTACTTCTCGACCTTTGAGGGCGGCTTTCGGGGCAACGACGAAGGCATTCGCCGCGACCTGAAGCGAGAGCAGCTCCAGCGCATGGGCATGTCCCTCGGCCC
>DASQNN010000332.1:0-6867 GCA_035644955.1 Nodosilinea sp.
GTTCTCCACAATATCAGTGGTAATCGCTTCTAATGTGCCGAGTTGCGTAATCACTCGAGCGAGAATCAGCACCGTGGCGTAGGCAGGGTTAGCCTGCACGCGGGGGTCTTCCATCGGCAGAATCTCGTCCAGCGATCGCGACAATCGCATTACCCCCTGACGATGAACTTTGCCTTCGTTATCGAGATAACCAGTGGGTAGGATAAATCGAAACTCGGTTTTTAGGGCGCTCACGGTGACTAGAACCTTCTACGGGGATATTTGGGCCAGAAGACCCAGCTTTGACCCAGCGATTTTAGGTGCTGTAGGGTGGGCACTGCCCACCATTAGAAAAAACGTTGCCAAGCAATTATCTACTGCTCGCGAATGAAGCTTTCGCAAGCCAGTTCGACAGTTTCGATCTCGATCTCGCTGCTGCTGGCGTTGACATCGGCGATGCTGTAGCTGGTGGGCCAGGCCCCCTGAAATGAAAACTGCGCCTGAATGGCCTGGGCCTGGTCGTAGATGGTCAACGACCCGCTGTGCCGCTGCTTTTCCCAGTTGCCCTGCTGCACCTGGTTAAACCAGTTCCACAGGGTCTTAGAAATGGTCAATCCGCGTTTGAGGGTGATGTTACTAACCTTGACATTGCCCGGTATTTTAGTAAGTACTAGGTTACCCAACTGGTTGTTTTGACCCCATTTTTTTGGGGTAACTTCGCAGACTTCAATAATGTCCTGGGTTGCTTTAAACCCCTGACATTCCATAAAGTAACCATCCACCGGGTCTTGGCTGCCGTCGAGTTTCAGCTCCAGGTAGAAGCGGCAGGCGGTGAGAATCTCAGGAAAGTTTTCGATCAGGTTAGACACGGTTAAACCTCCGGGCTTACTCCCCTCTCCCCATGGGAGAGGGGTTGGGGTGAGGGCTCTGGGCTGGGGGCGATCGCGCTACATCACCCGCACAATGCCCTCGTGGACCAGGGTGAGGGTTTCGTTGGCCACGTCGTTAGCTCCGGCTTGCAGGGTTGGCCCCTCGTACTTGGTGGGGTAAGAGTTCTGCAGTTCCCAGCGAGCCTTTTGTTCACCCGCCTGGTCGTAGACGGTGACCGACGAGGCTTTGCGGTTGCTCGACCAGTCGGATTTGCCGCCGGTGTTTTTGTTGCAGTCTTCGTACCACTTGTAGAGGTCGGTGTCGGTGGTGGCCACCATCTTGACCGTCACCGGGGAGAATTTGACCTGGGTGGGGGCCGCCTGGCGCAGGTTTTTGGCCTCCTTGGCGGAGCCGAGCACCTTGTCGCCTCCAGCAGCGGGGCTCTCGGAGCTAAGGCCATTGACTTCGAGAATCATTTTGTCTTGCAGACCGTCGGCTTCGAAGTAGAACCGACAGTTGACCAAGACTTCTTGACCGACTTCTGCCATGGTGTCTGTTCCTTAAAAGAGTGGGGGGTAGAGGGTAAGGGGGTGAGAAAGCAATTGGAGGGTGAAGCTGCCCTGGAGTTGAACGATAAGGGCCAGGGATTGGTGGGCAGTGCCCACCCTACAGCTACAACTAGGGGAGAGGGGATAGGAAACTAGCTCCGGTTCCCCTCTCCCTCAGGGAGAGGGGCTGGGGGTAAGGGCCAGGGGATGGGGCCACCTATTCGTTGTCTTGAGCGGTCCACTGGCTAATGCGGAAGATAACGAACTCTGCCGGCCGTACCGGACAGACGCCGATTTCGACGTACAGCCGCCCAAGGATCATGGTGTCGGGGGTGTTGATGTCGCCGTCGCACTTGACGTAGAAAGCCTGGTCGGGGGTGGCCCCAAACAGCGCCCCTTCGCGCCACAGCCGCTCTAAAAAGTTGCTGACGGTGCGCCGCACCCGTGCCCAGAGATCCTGATCGTTGGGCTCGAACACCACCCACTGGGTACCCAGCTCGATGGAGCGCTCGATGTAGCTGATCAGACGGCGCACGTTGATGTAGCGCCACTCGGTCTTATCGGGCTCGACCAGGGTGCGGGCACCCCAGACGCGGATGCCCCGGTTGGGAAAGGTGCGAATGCAGTTGATGCCCAAGGGGTTGAGCAGCTCCTGCTCGCGGAAGTTGCAGTCGTAGCCGAGGCCGATAACGCCGCGCGGGGTTTCGTTAGCCGGGGCTTTGTAGACGCCGCGGGTCTCGTCGGTGCGCGACCAGATGCCCATCATGTGGCCACAGGGGGGCACCAGGATGGGGCGACCGCCCTTGCGGGGGTTGGCCACCTGCACCCAGGGGTAGTAGAGCGCCCCGTACATGGAGCGGCGGCCAAACTCGTGCAGCCATTCCACTACCGCCTGGGGTTTTTCGCGATCGGGCGGGGTATCCAGCACGATCATGCGGTTGGCGGGGTTGGGGGTGGAGTTTTCGCACAGGCTGAGCATGGTTTCCATCATGCCGTGAAGCTGATCTTGGTTGATGATCTGCGCCTGGTAGGCCCGCATCAGGTCGGGGCAGGCCATCATGGTGATTTCATCAATCTCGAACAGCCCCTGAATGCCGGTGCGATCGTCGCGAATGCCCTGCATGTCGCGGGAAAGGTGCTCGGGGTTCGATACCGGAATCGGCGGCGTGACTTCAAAAGCGCCGGGAGCCGGACGTCGGGCCAGAGCTTGACCGGTTTGAGAGATGTCTTCGGCGGCAATGAATTCGGACGTTTGGAGCTGGGTGACTGCGTAGGTGGCGGCCTGGGCATCCATAGTCAGGTGGTCAAAGGTTTCCAGTTCTTCGCCGTCGCGGCTGACCAAGACCTTGAAGTATTCCCCCGTATTCAGGGGTGGCTCGGCATCTTCGGCATCCTCAGAGGGGGCAGGGGGATCGCTGGGCTGAATGCGCACATCCACCGGCCCCAGCTGGTGCTGCTCGGGTTTGAGCATAAACCGCAGGGAAGGTCGGGAGGCGGAGGTGTGCAGCCGCAGACCCGACTCAGCCGGATCGGGGGGGGGAGAACCGGGCAGGCGAGTGCCCAGGCTCATTACCCAGCAGCGACCGCCGCCGTTGAGAAACCAGCCATTGACGGCAAAGGGCAGGTAGGCGTCGAAGTCGGTAAATCCGTCGGAGCCTTGTTTTGAAAAGTATTGGAGATACTGGTTCCAAGTGGTGACCAGCACGGGTTTGAAGAGTTCGGCACCGCCTCGCACATCTTCGGTGAAGCCAATGAAGCTGGCCACGTTAGTGGCGACACCGTCAATCGGGCGGCTGCCGCGATCGATCTCCTCAACGTAAACACCGGGGGCAAAATAATCGAGTCTGGGCATGGACCTAGCTTCCTAGAACGAGAGAAGGACAATGACGACGCACCTCTAAACCTCCTATCTGGCCGGGGTCAACGAGGCCTGATCGAGGGTGGGAACTTGGGTAGGCGGAGAAAACGGCAGGGTCACTGTGACGTAGATGGCGGGGCGCAGGGGCGCTTCTAAGGCGCGCCAGAGGGCGGTGACCTCCCCCAGCGGCACCCGGCTGACGGTAACGTAGACGGTGCCCATGCCCTGGAGGGCGGGAGCGAGGCGATCGCTGGGCAGAAGGCGATGGCGCAGCAGCAGCAGCAGAGCCTCTGACAGCAGCTGCTTTTCCCCAAACTCGGTCCAGTCCCAGGCGCTGACGATGAAGGAAATATCGAACCACTTAGACTCGATTTCGGCATCGGCTCCCCGCTGCGGCAAACCGCTGGGGTGCTGGGGAAACATCTGCTGTTGGGCTAGGTGGTAAACCTGCTGCTGCCACGAGGGATGACCGGCAAAATTTTGGCGGAAGTCGTAGCAGTAGAGGCTGAGCCGGGGCCTGACCGGGCGACAGATGGCTGGATGATCAAAATCAATCTGCTCCGTTCCCGTTAGCGAGGTCTCCTGGGCCAGGAGCGACGCCAACGTTTGTGTCATCGCAGCGATCATGAGCGTGAGAAGTAACAGTATGGGTACAGATTAGAAATGGCGGTTGTTTTTGGTCATTAGACTTTGGTCGAGCTTTGGTTTGGGTAGTTGTTTCCAGGTTTCTCAACCGGCCTGGATGCAATCTGTCGGTTCAGTTCCAGAACACATTTGCATGGATTGCAGTGGTAGGCGCAATGGTTAGGCTCGGCTCCTGATTTTCTTGGCTATGAAGAGTTCTGGTGCCCTCAATCTGACCGTGATCTGTCTGTTCTCTGACTTCTGCTGCCGCCTACAAACGGTAAAGAGCCCAGACAGTTAATTAACCAGGGGCATCTCAAAAATTCTCTGGCTAATGGTTTTATAGCGATCGCGCGGGCCGTAAATCGGAGCTTTTAGTGGGTGGTTCGAGGGTTTACGGCCGGATGAGTGGTAAATCTTGAATCCTGGCAAGGGGACAGATATTTAAGAAAACCTTTGTAAACGTTTCAAGATTAGTCCCGAAAGCTTGATAGAAGCTTTGTATATTAAGCCAGATCTCCTGCTTCAAGGGGTTGTCATAGCATCTACAAACGTGCTCTGACAATTTCTGGACTGGGTTTAACCCATGGCTGGCCCTACCTCCAAAGGCTGTTCTCCAGCTATTTGGGGTCTAGCAGCCAGAAGTTAAACCCAAGCCAAGGCCAGAAGGCTGTTTTGTTAGTTGTGCACAGCGATGCTGCGTCATTATGCTGTGTTGCCTACCAATAAAAGCCTGAGCCAGTGGATTAGGCGATCGCCTCTAGAGACGGGTCTAACCTCCAATGATGGTCGTTGTAGATCATTTAATTAATCCCTGTTTTTGACTCAACTATGCCTATTCAACTGCTAAGTACAGACCATTTTGCTTCGGCAAATTTGGGGTTCAGCACCCTGGGTCTGACACGCTGTTTTTTAAGAATCAGGTATGTCTTCCCATCACCTCCCGTTGAGTATTGCATCACCAAACTTGCCGACTATTCTAGAGTTGTGTCAACGGCAGGTGGAACAGCTGGTAGCGCTGTTTCCGCTAAGAGCCGCCTGGATTATCTACGAACAAAAAAATTTGCAACAGCAGCGGGCGATCGCCCAGGTTGAGGGTTGCAGTGCCCCATCTGACGATGCCTTAACCGCCTATTTCGGCTCTGAAGCCTGGCTCAAGCATGACTGTTTGCGCTCGGTGGTATTGGTGCCGATGGAGGCTGGGTCTACGGCGTACGTCTACCCGCTGGGGGGCACAGTGCCCTGCTCGGACTATCTGGTGCTGTGGGCCTGGGAGGATCTGTCAGAGCAGCAGCAGGGATGGGTCGCCCAGCAGGCGCTGTTGCTTAAGCAGGTACTACAGCTAGACCAGGTCAATGATTGTCTGCACGCCGAACTGTTGCTGCTAGAGCAGGTGTTGCAGCGGGTGGGCCACCAACTGGGCAACCCGCTAGCGCTGATCCGCCTCTACGCCGAGACGCTGACCTTGCAGCTCAACCAGGGGCCCTACCAGGAGCAGGTATCGCTAATTTGCCAGGCGACCGACCGGCTCAAATCTCAGCTCACGCAACTACTCCATTACGGACGAGATTGTCGCTTGCACCTAGAGCCCCACAACCTTCAAGACATTCTGGCGGATAGCCTGCAAGAGCTAACCCCGTGGTTGGCCCAAAACAATATTCACCTGGTGGGCGATCAAACCCCGGTCACGCTCAATGTCGACCGGGTGCAGCTCAAGCAGGTATTTGACAACCTGCTGAACAATGCGATCGCCTTTAGCCCCCCTGGCAGCACCCTCACCTGCCGGTGGCAGGTCTACGCCCACGAGGTGCTGGTGCAGGTGCAAGACCAGGGGCCAGGGCTCTCGGAGACTGACTTGAAGCAGCTGTTCAAGCCCTTCTATAGCCGCCGTGAGGGGGGTAGGGGGGTCGGTTTGGCGATCGCCCAGAAGATCATTCTCGATCACCAGGGCCGGCTCTGGGCCGAGAACCTGCCCCTGGGTGGGGCTCAATTTTCCTTTACACTGCCCCGTGCCCAGCCCCGGTCTGGGTAGTTTGTGGGGTTGGCCTTGACCGCGCCTGTAAATCTTGTCTGCACACCTTGCTTTGGAGTAAATGCTATGCCCCCGATTTCTCCTGTCTCGATCGTGTTGGTTGACGATAACCTCGACTTTCGCCAAGGGCTGACAACCCTACTCTCGTTCTGTGGCCACAGCGACCCTGGGCCGCTGACGGTCGTGGGGCAGGCGGCCTCGGTTGACCAAGCCCTGAGTCTGCTAAAAGAGCAGCACCCAACCCTGATGCTGCTAGATCTAGAGCTGGGCCACGAACTGGGCGAAACCGCCCTGCTGCGCGCCAGGGAGCAGGGCTATGGGGGCAAAGTGCTGATTCTCTCAGCCCACGACGAAGACGAATGGATCTTTCGCGCCATGCGGGCTGGGGCCCACGGCTACGTGCTCAAAGACCAGGTGGCTACCCAGCTCTGCGGTGCAATTAAAACCGTGCTGCAAGACCAGGTGTACCTGCCGCCTGACGTAGCCACCCGGTTCTTTAGCCTGTTTCACTTCTACGCCGGGCGATCGCTGCAAGCCGCCAAATCCACCAATCTGACGGAGCGCGAGATGGAGGTACTGCACTGGCTGGTGCAGGGCTCGACCAATGAGGCGATCGCGGGCAGCCTCTACATCACCGTCGCTACGGTCAAAGCCCATCTAACCGCCATTTTTGAAAAGCTTCAGGTCAGCAATCGCACCCAGGCGATTATCAAGGCGCTGAAGCTGGGACTGGTAACGGCGTAGGGAGTAAACATTATGGCTAAGAAAAGCTCGCTGGGGTTTGACCTCGTTCGAGAAGTGTGGAAGCGATCGGTGCCTCGGGTGCGCATGTACCGCATGCCTCGGGTATCAGGCCGCTTCGCCTGGCTAATTCCTTTGCTGCGAGAGCGGCTGCCTGCCCGGTGGTGGTTGCCAGCGGCGTGGAAAGATCAGGCGCTCAAGCGGCTGGCTCAGCC
>DASQNN010000333.1:0-10758 GCA_035644955.1 Nodosilinea sp.
GCGATCGCCGCCGTGGTCGCCATTGTGCTGGTGCTGATGGCACCCTTTTGGCAGGCCCAGTGGGGCCTGGGGGATGTCAACGCGCTGCCGGTCACGGCCCAGGCGCGTCAGGGGGTAGAGGTGTTAGAAGAGGCCCTTAGCGCCGGTCGTACCGCCCCTGTGCTGCTGGCTGTCACCGCCAAAAATGGCGACAGCGTGCTCAACCCCGATGTGGTAGCAACCCTACACAACCTGGTGGCATCCCTCGAGGCCGATCGGCGCGTGGCCAGTGTGCAGAGCCTGTTTAATCTCGATCCAGCCTTTGATCTGGCGACCTATCAACAGCTGTACCAGGGGCCTGCTCCCATTCCCCTGGCGGCGGTGGCGGCGGCGGTAGAGCAGCTGAGTGGCGGCGACACCACGCTGATTTCAGTGCACAGCAACACCGACAGCAACCATCCCCAGTCGCGGGAGCTGGTGCGGGAGCTGCGGCGGCTGACGCTGCCCGGCCTTGACCTCAGCGTGGGGGGCGAAACCGCTAAAAGCCTCGACACCATTGAGGTGATCGGGCAGCGTGCCCCTTGGGCGATCGCGGCGATCGTCCTCATCACCTTTGTTTCTCTCACCCGGCTGTTCAACTCGGTGATCATGCCCCTCAAGGCGATCTTCCTCAACATCATGTCGATTGGGGCATCCTTTGGGGCGCTGGTGTTTATCTTTCAGCAGGGCCACTTTCAGAACATTCTCAACTTTACCCCCGTGGGCTACCTGGATATCCTGCTGCCCATCGTGCTGTTCTGCGTGCTGTTTGGCCTCTCGATGGACTACGAAGTGTTTTTGCTCACCCGCATCAAAGAGGCCTACGATCGCACTGGCAACAACACCGACGCCATCGTCGAAGGGCTGGAGCGCACCGGCCGCATCATCACCAGTTCGGCCCTGCTTACCATCATCGTCACGGCTTCCTTTGCCTTTACCAGCATTATTTTTGTTAAGGCGCTGGGCCTGGGCATCGCCATTTCGGTGCTGATCGACTCCACCCTGATTCGTGCTGTGCTGGTGCCTGCCAGCATGCGCCTGATGGGTGACTGGAACTGGTGGTCTCCCGCCTGGGGGAAGCGATCGCTCTCTAGCTAAGCTAAATTCAAGGTAGTTCCCTTCACTTCGTAGCCCTATGTTTCTGCCCTTCTGCGCTCCCCCCTCCGCCGAGGCTTACCGTCAGCACCAGCGCTACAAGCTAGACATGATGAAAGCCTGGCGCGATTCCCTAGAAGCCCGCCTGGCCGCTCTCAACGCCGCCATCAGCACCGTTGAGCAGCAGCTCCGCCAGGACAGGCAAACTACACTTTTTACCACCCCATTCCCCTAGGATATGGCTTGAGGTGGAGGGTTTGTTCTGTCCTGCCGCCTGCTGTCTTTGTTCTGGGTTTCCCCACTGAATTATGCCTGAATCTCTTTCGCCCATGTCTCTGGCCTCGCCCCTGGCAGGAGCTGTTCCGCTGATTCAGCCGATTGGGGTAAAGGCCATCTACGGTCTGACGCTGCAGGGCAGGGCCGATGCTGGGGCCGACGCCGATGTCAGTGAATCGGCCCCCGACCGCCTGGCCCATCGCCTGCTGGCGGTAGACCCGTTTCGGGGCTATCTGCTGCGCCTCGACCCCCAAACCGAGCAGCTTGAAATTCTCAACTCTCGGCAGGCCGAGGCCTTTTACGGAGCCACGGGCATTGCTTGCTGGCAAGGTCAACTGTGGTTTTGCCGCGACCACACCGTATACACCAGCGCCCTCGACGATATTCAGCCCGTGCCGGTGCTCACCCTGCCCTACCCCGCCGATGGGGTCGCCGTGTGGGAAAACACTCTCTATGTGAGCTGCAAGAAAGGGGGCTGCATCTTTGTCTGCGATCGCAACTCAGGCCAGCGCATCACACAGTTTCCGGCCCCCGGCATTGGCATTGAAAATCTCTCGATCTGGGGCGACTACCTGTGGGTCTGTGACCAGGTCGAGCAGACCGTGTACTGCCTCGATCGCGCCACCGGAGAGGTGGTGGTCAAAATGCTCACCCCCTTTGCTAACCCCACCGGGCTGGCGGTGCCGCCCCACACCACCCCCGAGGGCGGCACCATTTGGGTGGCCTACACCAACGAAGAACCCTACATTCGCGATGACCCCAACGGGGAAGACCCCTACGAGCTGACTCTGCGCGATCGCACCCTGATTCACCCCCTCACCTATCGCTGGTACAAAGAGGCCAACTACTGCCGCACCAGCGGCTACCTGGTCGAGATGACCTACGTCGAAGAAATCGACACCCTAGAAGATGCCCTTCCCCTCAAAGATATTGAGTGGCGCATTGCCTTTCCCACCACCACCGATCGCCAGCGGGTGAGGTCGGTCGAGCCCGTGGGACTGCCCTTTACCGAAGTAGAGCAAACCGGGGAGCGGGTCGCCAGCTTTAGGTTCGACCGCCTCGACCCCAACCAGCGCCACCTGTTCGGCTGGAAGGCCCTAGTCGAGATCTACGGCATCAAGTACCAGCTCACCCCCCGTCAGGTCGAGGCGGCCCCGCCCCTGCCCCCCGAGTACGGCCCCCGCTACTTGATCGACGACGACGAACTGGCCATGGATAACCCGCTGATCCAGGCGGCCGCCCGCGAGAGCGTGGGCAGCGAAACTAACCTGCTGCGCCAGGTGCTCAGCATCCGCAACTACGTCTACGACAAACTTTCCTACGCCGTTACCCCCGCCATTGAAACTCCCGATGTGGTGCTGCTGCGGGGGCGTGGCTCCTGCGGCGAATACGTGGGTCTGCTGCTGGCCCTGATGCGGCTCAACGGCATTGCCTGCCGCACTGTGGGTCGCTACAAGTGTCCTGCCCACGCCGACCAGCCCGGCATCTACCTCGAACCCGACTTCAACCACGTGTGGATTGAGTTCTACATTCCCGGCTTTGGCTGGGTGCCCATGGAGTCTAACCCCGACGATGTCCAGGAGGGTGGCCCCTACCCCACCCGCTTTTTGATGGGTCTCCCCTGGTGGCATGTGGAGATGGGCAAGGGCATTCCCTTTGAGAAACTGATTCGTCCTGCCGACGGCCCTGAGGCGCGCCTGGGTGATCTGGCCGTCAACCACATGCGCTTTAAGATTTTGGGAGAACTGGCCCCCTAGGCGCCGGGTTAACCCGTTGTATGGTTGACCCCTTTATTCGTTAACCCACTCACTCAAACTCATTCGATCAGACGTTGGAACTGGGGATGGTTTCGAACCCCGTCAAAGTGGGCATCGATCTGTACCATGACCTTGTACACGTAGGGGCTGATCACGAAGGTGCGGTAGAGATTTTTGAGGGTGTATTCGAGGTTGCCCACCATGGCGTAGGCGCGGGCTTTGCCGTACCAGGCGTTGGGGTTGTCAGCCTGGTGGCTGAGGGAGGTGTCAAAGCTCTCTACGGCCTCAGCATAGTGGCCCATTTGAATCAGCACGGTACCCCGCTGGTTCCAGATGTAGTGGGCGTCGGGCTTTTGATCGAGGGCCAGTTGCAGCACCCGCAGGGCGTCGTCATAGCGGTGCAGGCCGCAGAGGGCAACCCCCTGGTTGTAGCGAGCCCGGTGGTCGTGGGGGTTGAGATTGAGGCTGTGCTCAAAGCTATTGACCGCGTCACGGTAGCGGTGCAGCTGGTTTTGGGCAGTGCCCAGGTTATACCAGGCCTTGTTGTCGCTGGGAATCAGTTTGACCGCCTGCTCCAGGTGGGTAACGGCCGCTTCAAAATGGCTGAGTTTAGCCAGGGCGTGGCCCTTGCCGTGCCAAGCCAGACCGTAGCTGGGGCAGCGGGCAATGGCCTGGCTAAAGCTTGCTACAGAGGCCTCAAACTGCTTGAGCGCGGCCAGACAAAACCCATGCAGGGTCCACACCTCGTAATCGTCGCCGTTGAGGGTAAGGGCCGCCTGAAATCGCGTCAGTGCCTCGCTATAGCGACCGATGGCGTAGAGGGCATCTCCCTGACCCCGGAGCAGCTTAGCGCGAGTGAGTTGAGATAGGGCGACGTCAGAGCTAGCAGACATAGAGGCAATCAGCAGCGGTGAGGGCTTAGGCTGGCTGGCTTTCCCAGCGTGCCCATTTTTTTAGAGGCGATCGCTAGGTCTAGCGGGTCTTTGGGGACACTAGCCGCCGCCTAGCTACCAAGAACTTCGGGTCTCAGACCCACCTCAGCGGGCAGAATTAGTATCGTACGCTACTTATGCCGAATGTGCTCATACAAATCGACGTAGGCCTGCCCTGGATGCTTCCAGGAAAAGTCGTACTGCATCCCCTGCTGAGCAATCTGCTTAAAGGTATTGGGAGCCTGCTCCCAAACATCAAAAGCGCGGTTCATAGCCGACTCCAGAGCCACAGTGTCGCTCTGGAAGAAAACAAAGCCATTGCGATCTTTAGGGTCATGGAGGGCGTCGTAATCCCAGTCAAACACCGTGTTCACCAGGCCGCCCACGCCGCGCACGACCGGCACCGTGCCGTACTTAAGCCCGATCATCTGGGTCAGGCCGCAGGGCTCAAAGTTGCTGGGTACCACAATCATGTCGGCCCCGGCATAGATCAGGTGGGCCAGCTCTTCGTTAAACCCTAGCTCTAGGTGCACATCGGGGTTGTCGTTGAGAAAGCGCTTTTCGTGCCAAAACCAGTCGTTGATGCTCTTTTCGGTGGCAGAACCCAGCAGCACAAACTGGGCTCCTCGCGCCAGGGTGTAGTAGATGGCGTGGTGCACCAGAGGCACTCCTTTTTGGTCATCCAGGCGACCAATAAAGGCCACTAGGGGTTTGTCGCTCTGGCGCAGCAGCAGGCGATCGCGCAGTTCTTTTTTATTGAGCGCTTTGTCTTCAAAGGTGGTGAGATTGTAGTGGTGCGGAATATGCTCATCAGCCTCTGGATTCCAGACATCTGGGTCAATGCCGTTGAGAATGCCCGAGAACTTGTGCTGATTGACATGCAGCGTGTGACCTAACCCAAACCCCTCGCCTCCGTACTGGGCTTCCCAAGCGTGGTAGGGCGACACTGTATTGACGTGGTTGGCGTAGGTAATGCCCCCTTTCATAAAATTGATGGCAAAGGGGTTAAAGTCGTCGCGCAGGCGGTGGGGCTGAAAGTAGTACTCAGGTCGATTTAACCCGGTAGCCGCCAAAATTTCGCTGCCCCCAAACCCCTGGTGTTTGAAATTGTGGATGGTGTACAGCACCCGCTGAAACTCCATGCCGTTGTACTTATAGATCTCAAACAGCATCACCGGAATCAACCCCGTCTGCCAGTCGTGACAGTGGATTACATCGGGGCGCTTGTTGCTGCGCAGCAAAAATTCCATTGCCGCCTTGCTAAAGAAGGCAAACCGCATCGGGTCGTCGTCACAGCCGTAGTAGCAGCCCCGATTAAAGAACATTTCCCACGACTTGGGCTCAATAAAAAAGCACAGCCGCCCGTGCACCCAACCGCACAGTACATCGCAGCGAATATCGGTGCCGTACCAGGGCACAACTAGGTCACTATAGGCCTCGTGCAGACCCCAAATGTGGTCGTAGCGCATGCAGTCGTACTTGGGCAGAATTAGCTCGACGCAATGGCCCTGACTTTCTAGTTCGCGGCTGAGGCCGTAGACGACATCGCCTAGGCCCCCCGCCTTAATGACAGGGGCACATTCAGAAGCAATCTGTACGATGTACATAAGTATCTGCCCAAGCTCATTTTTGATGCCCCTATTCAATCAGGATGTTGAGGCATAGGCAAGGGGCACAGGGGAGAGATGAATTGAGGGGACGAGGGGTTGGGGAAGCGCCTGAGGGAATGGGTAAATAGGGAGATGAGGCGATGGCGACGCAGAGTAGTCCTGCACCCTCTGCTTGCTTATTCCCCTTCCCTCGGTTGCCCCTCCGCCTGAATCTGCTGCAAAGCCTGCCAGCGGGTTTCTAACTCCTCACGCTCCTGCTTGAGGCTGCGCTCTAGCTCTTGGATCTCATCGCGGCGGGCAGCGGTTTCGAGGGCGCGGCGATCAACCTCCTGACTTTTGAGGGTAAGCGACTGTCGCCATCGCTCGGCTCGCTCAATTTCTTGCTCTAGGGCTTCGGGGGTGACGCCGTAGGCCAGGTAGTGCTCGACTAGGCCCAGCACCCAGGCGGTAGCATCTTGCACCGCTACAATCTGGTTGAGGCTGTCCAGCTCTACCAGCACCAGGTTGCCCTCCTGAAAAGCCAGCAGACGAGTTGTTTCGACAATGCGCTCCGAGGGCAGCAGTGCCCAGGTCGATTCAGAGGTCTGTTCGGCCAGCAGCGAAAGTTCTGCACCGCCCAGGAATGCTTTTTTTTGAACCTTGGCCAGGTATTGCATCAGCTGTCACGTCTATACCTCTATGGCACGAGTATACTCGGTGAACTCTAGATTTCAGAGCCCGGCCGCCTTTGGCCCGACAATGATACATCCGCACGGGGATCTCTGACCGTAAAAACACGGTTTTATGGGGGTGCTAATGTGCAACTTTTGTAAACGGATTAAGTTATCCCGCCGATGCCCTAGTCCTTGCCGCCCAGTAAAATCGGGTTACTATACAAAGCGTTATAGTTTTTAGGGATGTGATACACGCTGTGTTCTGTACGCCCTGAAGTAGCCACGGTTAGACCTATCAGAGTGCGTCATTATGTCAAACCTTGAGCAGACTATTGAAAAGATGTTTGCGGCCCGCCGTCTGACCCGCAATGACCAGCAGCAGTTAATGGCAATGTTTTCCCAGCGGGATTTAAGCCCTAACGATGCTGCTCTCATTAACCGAGTGTACGAGGCGCTTAGCCAGGGGCGACTGCGGGTTGTAGATTAGTTCAACCCCCGCCTTAGGGTGCGAACCGTCTCAAACAGCGTCGTTATTAACCATGTAACCTCAGGTCTTACTCTGGCTGACGCTTTCGTACCTGTAGGGCCTCCGTATTTTTTTGCTTTAGAGATAAATGATAATAGGGTGCTGCGGCTGTCAAGATTGGGTTTAGGCCAGGGCCAGATTCACGGTAAGATCGCCACGGCGTTAACGAATGGCAAGTCATGGCAGACACTCCGAATACCTCCCCCGAGAAGCCCAAAAAGAAAATTATTACTGTGGGAGATAGCGGTGCCGCCGATCGCGGTGGCGAACGCAGCGGCGGCGGCGATCGCGGCGGCAGCACCGGAGAGCGCCGTGGCGGCAAGGGGCGACGCGGGGGACGTGGCCGCGACGAAGACGATCGCAAGCCTGCCATTCCGCCAGCCCTAATGCGTGGCCCCAAACCCAAGGCCAAGGCCGCCGAGGAAGAAGTACCCGAAGAGCCGACTGTTGAAGAAACAGTCGCTGAAGAGCCGGCTATTGAAGAACCGGTCGCTGAAGAGTCTGCTGCTGAAGAAACAGTCGCCGAAGAGCCTGTTGCTGAAGAACCGGCCGCTGAAGTGCCAGTCGCTGAAGTCCCGGCTGCTGAAGAGCCAGTCGCTGAAGTCCCGGCTGCTGAGGAAACAGTCGCTGAGGAAATAGCGGCAGAAGAGCCGGCGGCAGAAGAGCCAGCCGCCGCTGAGGGGGATGATGCTTCCGCTGAGGCGGAAACCGAAGTTACCTCGGCTTAATCAGTCTCAGCCTTTGACTCTTCAGAAGCCCCAGTAGCCTCATCTGCTGGGGCTTCTGCTTGTTCTAGGTACTGGGTATCGACCAAAAAAGCCCCTTTGTCGAACTTGATACCCCAGTAGCCGCCGGGGCGACGGCTGACCACGACTCCTTCAGCACCTACAGACAGCGTGTCGGGAGGGCGCAGCATGGGCATAGGGTCGGCAGTTTTGAAGTAGGGCGGCAGGGAGATCAGGCGGACGCGATCGCCGACGGTAAATTCAGGGGTCATGGCAACTTCCGAGGCAGAGTAAGGGCTAAACGACCAGGCCTAAGGCTGGGTCGCAATCGGCGCGCAACCGCCTGGCGCGTTGGGCTTGACCCAGGGCTGTCGCCGGGGGCAGTTGCTCTACCTGGAGTGTAGTCTAATGTGCGACGGCTCCCTCTGGGCAGCGCCTTTGCCTAGGCATCTACCGGCATTCCTGGGAGGGATGAAGGGCCAGACTGGTGGCGCTGGTTGCCGGGATCTCGCTGGCCCCCAGGGTAAGCAGTGCCGCCTTTTGGGCTTCGGTGAGGCCGGTTACCCCGGCAATGGTCATGCCTTCGTAGGGACGGGGCACCCGCAGGGTTTGCTCGTGGCAGTAGATAAAGCCGTCGGGGGTAGGCGACTTGCCCCAGACCTGAATAGTTTCATCCTGGCTGCAGCTGATCAGGCGATCGCCGTCGGCGCTAAAGGTAATGTAGCGCACCCATTTGTCGTGGCCGCATAGGGTTTGGTGGCACTGGGTCTGTTGAGAATGGCGGGTGCGCAGGTTCCACAGCTTAATGGTGGTGTCGCCGCCGCAGCTGGCCAGCCACTGGCCATCGGGGCTAAAGGCGACCGCCAGCACCAGGCTGGGGTGGGTACCGATGACGGTGCGCTGGCCCAGCTTTAAGTCCCACAGCATGACGTAGCCGTTGGAGCCGCCGCTGGAGAGAAACCGGCCGTCGGGGCTAAAGGCCAGCCCCCGCACCCAACTCCCTTCGCAGGGGAGCGCCTCTAGGCAGGTTTGGGTTTCGAGATCCCACAGACGCACGGTTTGGTCTTGGCTACCGCTGGCCAGACGGCGACCATCGGGGCTGATGGCCAAGGTCCAAACGCCGCTGGTGTGGCCCTTGAGAATGCCCTGGCAGGTGCGGCTGGTGAGATCCCATAGGCGAATGGTGCCATCCAGGCTGCCGCTGGCCAGCCGGTCGCCCTGGGGGCAAAAGGCCAGGGCCCAAATTTCGTGGCTGTGGTCAGCCCAGGTGGCGCGGCAGTCGCCGGTTTGGCTATCCCACAGGCGCACGGTGCGATCTTCGCCGCCGCTGGCAATCCACTGCCCATCGGGGCTGACCGCCACCGCAAAGACCCAGCCGCCATGCCCGCCCAGGGTCCGGGGGGACAATTGGGCGGTTAGGGGCCACAGGCGCACCTGGCGATCTTGGCCCCCGCTGACCAGGTAAGCGCCCTGAGGATGCAGAGCCACGGACCAGACGCCGCTGCTGTGGCCGCGCAGCACCCGCAGGGCTTGATGGGTTTGGCTATCCCACAGGCGCACCGACTGATCTTCGCTGGCGCTGGCCAGGGTGCGCCCGTCGGGGCTAAAGGCTACATTCGAAATCCAGCTGCTGTGACCCTTGAGGGCCCAGTCGACTTGCCCGGTCTGGCAGTTCCACAGGCGCAGGGTTTGGTCGTCGCCGCCGCTGGCTAGATAGCGACCATCGGGGCTAAAGGCAACAGAGCGCACCGCCTGGGGGGAGTTTGGCGGCGACGACCCTTTGGGGCTGGGCTTTGACCATTGCGCCCAGGTTTGCGTCGCCACCTGCCAGCGGCCAACGGTGCCGTCATGGTGGCCGCTAGCCAGAGTTTGCCCGTCGGGGCTAAAGGCAATCGACCATACCGGTGACCCGACTGCCACCACCGTGCTGGTGCCGCTGGCCAAATTCCACAGGCGCAGGGTGCTGTCGTAGCTGCCGCTGGCCAGCTGATGCCCGCTGCCCAGGGCTAGCCCCTGACCGGCGCTGAGGTAGCTCTGGGGGGCAAAGGCCACCGATCGCACTTCGTCGGTGTGCCCCACCAAACTGTGCACCAGGGCGCGGGTGCGCACATCCCAAACCCGAATCTGGTGGTCTTCGCAGCCGCTGGCGAGGTAGCGCCCGTCGGGGCTAAAGGCCAGGGAAAAAACCCGGCTAGAGGAGCCTTTGAGCTGGCCGTAGCGATCGCCGGTTTTGAGATCCCACAGGTCGATGGTGCCGTTGGCGCTGCTGGCCAGGGTTTGGTTGTCGGGGCTAAAGGTCACCGCCCAGCACCAGCCGTCCTGGGCGTGCAGGGTGAGCACGGGCTGGGCATCGCTAACCCGCCACAGGTGAATTTCGTAGCTGACGTCGCTGGCGGCCAGCAGCTGACCATCGGGGCTAAAGGCGATCGCCAGCACCTGGCTAAAGGTGTCTTTAAACACCGATCGCGACAGGTCGGCCTGGGCAAAGTTGGTCTGGCGCAGAATGCTGTCTGGCAGGTAAGCCTGCCAAACGGTCTGGTGGGAAAAATCCCAGCCCTGGAGGGAGATTTCTGCCTGGTTCAGCAGGTTGAGCAAATTGCCGCAGGCATAGCTTTGGAGGTTTTGATGTCGCCAGGCGTCGAGGTGGGGCCGCAGGCGCTCGGCTAGATCGCCGGGTCGCAGCCGCAGTCGCTGCAGCACGGGCTGTAAAATCAGCCGGGTTTGGCTGTCGCGAATGTAGTCCTTGGCCTGGGCCAAAATGAGGGCGTGGGTGTGCAGCGGGCTGGGGTTGGTTGTGGGAGCCGCCAGAAAGGCCTCGCTGATCTGCTTCACCAGCCAGTCGGTCATATATTCCATCACCACGGGCTGAAGGGTAAAGCGGGTGGTGATGGCCCTGGGGGCATTGCGCTCGATCAGGGAGCGGCGCTCCAAACTGGTGAGGGCTTCGATCAAGTCGCCCAGGGCGAGGGGAGCGACCAGGTGCGATCGCACCTGCGCCAGGCTAACCGGCACCCGATGGATGGCCAGCCAGGCCATGACCTGCCGTTCGAGGGGGGAGAGCCGGTCGAGCTGACTCGCCAGCAGGTCGCGAATGTCGCCAAAGACGGAGTCGCCGGCGGCCAAAATTTGCACAAAGGGCCGCAGCTGCCCGCCGAAAAAATCCTGC
>DASQNN010000334.1:0-5012 GCA_035644955.1 Nodosilinea sp.
CCATCGCCCTCACCTCCCGCTCACTAGCCTCAACTACAATAACCAGGTCTATGGGGCCAAAGACCATCGCTTACAATGGAGCTATTCAAACGCCAGGTGTGGATCAACTTTCTGGGCTTGCTGCCCGGCAGTTTGGTTACGATACTTGCGATCGCCGTCGCATTTCTGCGCTTCTATGACGAACAAGACTTCCGATTCCTCAGCATCGTCGCCCAGCCCCAGCTCTGGAGCAACCGACTCACCGTGGCAGCCCTCCTGGCTGCATTGGCTCTATTGAAGAGTACGAGCAGACTTTGGACGAAGCTCTCAGTTTCTAACTTTGGGGCAGGGCTGGGGATCTCGGTTCGCCAGGGAGCAGTAATCGACCAGGCAAGGTTGCTTGTACGCATCCTCAGTCTCTAACGGCGGCGGCGGCTGACCAAAGATCATCTCGCAGCTGAAGTCTTCGAAGTTTGGCACCATGGTGAGCGGAATGCCGACGTCTTCGGTAAAGAAGCGCTGGGTGGGCAGCTTGCACATATTGACGCACATGCCGACGCAGCGGCTTTCATCCAGGTAGCGGCACTTTTTGATATGGACGCTGCTGTGCTGCTGCCGCACCTGGCCTGTGGCATCGGTGAATTCTACGGTTTTGACTTCGCAGGGGCCGACCAGCCATTCAAACAGCCGCGCGGCAAACCAGGCGTTGAGTTCGCATACCAGTCGAGTCGGCGAAAACAGATTGCGAATTAGCCATAAGACCTGGGCCGGCACCAGAGACTTGAGCACCACGGCGACCAGCGCCTGCTGCTGTTGGGCGTTGCGCCCCTGCATGATTTGGTTGGATAAATCTACCAAGCCGTCGTAACCGCTGAGGGCAGTGTCTTTGCCCACGGCCTTGGCCATCTTGCGGCTAAATAGCCAGATAAACAGGCGATCGCCGGCGCTATCTTGGTAAACCGCTTTTTCTGAGGTGGGGCCAAGACCCGTAGCCGGAGGCGATACCATGGCAAACCAGGAATAAGTACTCACTCTAGGGTAGTACCTGTGAGGGTTAGGTGACAGGGGGGCAAGCGCGCTAAGAGCTTACCGATAAATCGTGTTATGGAGCCTATGAGTAACGCCGATCGCGCGTACCGCACAATGCTCTATCAGCTCCCCGACAGCCCTTGCTCGGCCCCAAGGTCGCACAGCCCTAGCTATTCCTTAAGCCTGCACGCTGCCCGCAAACTGTTGGGCATAAAACTGAGCGTAGCGGCTCTGGTTGGCCAGCAGCTCGCTGTGGGTGCCCGCTTCAATCACCTGGCCCTTTTCCATCACCAGAATGCGATCGGCATCGCGCACAGTGGCCAGCCGGTGGGCGATGATAAACACGGTGCGATCGCTCATCAACCGCTCCAGTGCCTCCTGCACCAGCGCTTCAGACTCGGCATCTAGCGCTGAAGTAGCCTCATCGAGAATCAGAATGCGGGGGTTGAGCAGCACGGCTCGGGCGATCGCCACCCGCTGCCGCTGCCCCCCCGACAGATTTACCCCCCGCTCCCCCATCCAGGTGTAGTAGCCCTGGGAAAACTGACTGATAAAGTCGTGGGCATTGGCAATGCGGGCGGCGGCTTCTACGGCCTCAATGTCAAAGTCCTTTTGGCCAAAGGCAATATTCTGGGCGATCGTGCCCGAAAACAGCGTGGTCTCCTGGGGCACAATGCCGATCTGCCGCCGCAGACTGCGCAGGGTAACGGTGGCAATATCCACATTGTCGATAAAAATTTGGCCCCCCTGGGGGTCATAGAAGCGGGGCAACAGGTTGACTAGGGTTGACTTGCCCGCCCCTGACGAGCCCACCAGGGCAATTTTTTCGCCGGGTAGGGCTAGCAGATCGAGGTTGCTCAGCACCGGTTCTGCGGCCTCATAGCCAAAGGTGACATTGCGATACTCAACTCGCCCCGTGACCTTGGGCAGGTCGGTAGCGGTTGGCAGTTCGCGCACCGCTGGTTCAATCTCCAGCAGCTCAATGACGCGGTCGACGGAAGCTTCGCCCTGCTTAAATTCGCCGTAGTTAATAATCACGTGGTTAACGGGGTCGATCAGCATCAGGGCGGCGACCACGTAGCTACCAAAGGAGGCTCCGGTGAGGTTGCCCTCCGAAATTTGCCAGGCTCCTACCAGCAAAATCATCATCACCACCAGGGCGTAGGTAAAGCCCACCACCGGGTACTGCACCGCCTGCAGCCAGGCAGCCTTGTACTTGGCCTGGCGATTTTTTTCGGCCTCCTGGGTAAAGCGCTCGACCTCGTAGTCTTCAGCGGCAAAGGCCCGCACCAGGCGAATGCCGCTAAACACTTCGGTAACTAGCGACGACAGGTCAGACACCAGGTTTTGGCTGCGCCGCGAAAACTTCAGCATTTGCTCGCCAAACCATCCGGCCAGCACTGCTAAAATAGGCACCAGCAGCAGGGCGGTGAGGGTGAGCTGCCAGTTGAGGTAGACCATATAGCCCAGCACCACCACCAGCTGCAGCACCGACGGCAAAAAGTCGTGGAACAGCTTTTGCACCACCTCGCCAATGCGATCAATGTCTTCGGTAAGCCGGTAAGATAGGTCGCCGGTTTGGCTGCGCTCAAAGTAGGTGAGGCTGAGCCGATGAATATGGGTATAGACATCTCTGCGAAGGCTAAAGGCTACCTCTAGGGCAGCCTTGGCCATCAGCGAGTCTTGGATGTACTGACCGATTTTTTGCAGCGCAAAGCCTGCCATGGTGATGGCAATGAAGCGGGCCATCACGGGCACGTTGCCCGCCGCCAACTGCTCTAAAATGTTGCCCGACAGCCAGGCCAAAATAGGCCAGTAGGAGACAAAAATAATGGTGCCCAGCAGCGCCTGCATAATCGTTGGCCACTCGCGCCGCACGTAGGGGGCAAGCGTCCAATAGTTAGAGCCTTGGGAGGAGCGCTTTGGGGTCAAGGGCTAAACCTTTGCGGGTGGCGATCACTGTTCAACCACGCTACCAGGTTTAGGTTCAATCTGCATTTGGCTTCTGTGCCATTTTGGGTGCCAACTTATGCGCCGATTTGCGCCCTTACAAAGCACTACAATCGACCCGTAGCCCACCTTAAAGGGATGTATTGCGGATGCCCACGGTTATTGTCGCCACCGGGAACCCCGGCAAGCTCAAAGAAATGCAGGTTTATTTAGACGATCTAGGCTGGCAACTTGAGCTGAAACCCAACGAGCTAGACATTGACGAAACCGGCACCACATTTTTAGAAAATGCTCGGCTAAAGGCTGCAGGGGTTGCCAAAGCACTCCATCAATGGGCGATCGCCGATGACTCCGGCCTCGAAGTCCGTGCCCTCGGCGGTGCCCCTGGCATTTATTCCGCTCGCTATGCCGACAGCGATCAGGCCAGAATCGAGCGTCTATTACAAGAGTTAGCAAGTGAGGGTGCCAAGTTAGGAGCGGCCCCAGGGGGCGATCGCAGCGCCCAGTTTGTCTGCGCCCTGGCCCTAGCCAACCCCGCTGGCGAGATTGTCCTGGAGACCGAAGGCATCTGCCCAGGGGAAATACTGCCGGCCCCCCGTGGCACCGGAGGCTTTGGCTACGACCCTATCTTCTACGTGCCCGCCCTGGGCAAAAGCTTTGCCGAAATGTCGGCTCCAGAAAAAGAGGCCCATAGCCACCGTGGCGTAGCGTTCGAGCAGCTCATGCCCCAGCTAAAGAAGTTAGCTCTACCCCTTTAGCCCTTGGCTGCCCCACCATGCTGGAACTCTATTGGACTGAGTTGAGCCGGTTTAGTCTGCGACAGCAGTGGTGCGATCGCAGACTAAACCACAGACCAGATCCTAGGCTTCCCGGTTGAGGAAGTCTTGCAGCTGCCCCAGAGCAGCCCGACCAATATTAAACACGGCCCAGCTTGCAGCCACCGCAATTGGCAGTAAAACAACAACAACTCGCCAGTCCATAGGGCATGACCTCCTAAATGGGTTTCGCTTAAATACTTGTCACAATTTTCTCATAATGTACACCACATGGGGCGATCGCAGGGATGGAGATTTAGGTGTTTTTAGCCCAGCAGGGGCAGCCCGTGCGCTGGTTCCCCCAGCGGCCCAGCCCCGCTGCCCCTCAGCCGAGACTGGGTTGAGGACCTACAAGCCCTGCTCTCAGAAACACGGCCGATCGACAAGTCAGCAAAGCGCCGTAATGAAGTCGTAATGAAAGAGTGCGATGCCCCCACGGCAACCTTGGGGAAGACAACGGCCCAGCTTTGGGCCCTAACGCTCTACTTCCAGAGGAGATCTATAGGGTGGCGAGAGGGAGGACGGCGAGAGGGATTTACGAACCTGCGATCGCGCCCGAAATTTCCTGGCAGCAAAAAATAAAAGCCTTAACCATAGCCTTTCCTATGGGCTTAGAAAGGCTCTCTAATTTAATTTTCCCAGAGTTATTAACTTGTGAAAATTTAGCTTACCAAGGACGGCCGTGATTCTGTAGTTTGTTACTTAACCTGTCTTAGTCTTAGGGAATCTGAAGCCCTATGGGACCGCTCCCGACCTTGCCTAAGTATTCCCAAAGGACTGAGCTGCTCAACGCTGTAAACCTCACTCTCAGGTTTCTTCCCTGGCCTTTCCGGGGAAAAGCTCTGGGCCTTTGGGGCAGCTGTAACACCGCAACCGTCCTATTTAAGCTTTCTATAGACTCAGGTCATAGCTGTCTGTTGAGTAGGAAGCGCCTTTATCCGCTCTGTATTTTCGAGTAGAAGAGAGGAGAGTCCCATGACCATAAGTCCCCCTGAACCGGGACAAAAAGTTAGGGTCGTGGTTGATAAAGACCCGGTGCCCGTCTCATTTGAGCGATGGGGCAAGCCCGGCCATTTCGACCGCACGTTGGCCAAAGGGCCCAAAACCACCACTTGGATTTGGAACCTTCACGCCGACGCCCATGACTTTGACACTCATACCAGTGACCTAGAAGACATTTCCCGGAAGATCTTCAGTGCTCACTTCGGTCACCTAGCCGTCATTTTTATCTGGCTCAGC
>DASQNN010000335.1:0-3882 GCA_035644955.1 Nodosilinea sp.
GCTCATGCAGCCCAAGGACACCGTGATCTCAGAAATGATGGTGCTGCCGATGAAGGAGACCTCTTGGCCGTAATGACTCCTGCAATCTTCCTCGACAAAGACGGCACCCTGATCGAAGACGTGCCCTACAACGTTGACCCGACGCAGATGCGACTGTGCGAAGGGGTGGCGACGGGGGTGCGGCGGCTGCATGAGGCGGGGTTTGCCCTGGTGGTGGTGACTAACCAGTCGGGGGTGGCGCGGGGCTACTTTGCCGAAAGTGCGATCGCCCCCATGGAGCAGCGGCTTCGGCAGCTGCTGGGGGTGCCTCTCGCTGGCTTTTACTACTGCCCCCACCATCCCGAGGGTACGGTGGCGGGCTATGGGGTGCGCTGCGACTGCCGCAAGCCCGAGCCCGGAATGCTGCTGCGGGCCCAGGCCGAGCTGGGGCTGGATCTGGCTCAATCCTGGCTGGTGGGCGACATTCTCAACGACGTTGAGGCCGGTCGGCGCGCCGGGTGCCGCACCGTTTTAATCGACAACGGTAACGAGACCGAATGGCTGCTTTCGCCGGGGCGGGAGCCCCACCAAACCGCACTGACCTTTGACCAGGCCGCCGACGTTATTCTTCAGCAACGCTATGCATACTCTAGACGCCCAAACCAAACGGTTACTTGATCTAATCGCTGGCTTTCCCCACCTGCGGGTGCTGGTGATTGGCGACGCCATTCTCGACAGCTACCTACAGGGGTCAACCACGCGCCTGTGCCGGGAGGCCCCGGTGCCGATTGTGGATGTGGGGGCCGCTGACCATGTGCCGGGCGGGGCGGCCAACACCGCCGCCAACGTGGCGACCCTGGGCGGCGAGGCCTACCTGCTGACGGTAATTGGCGACGACCCTGCCGGGCACCAGCTAGAGGAGGCCCTGGAGCGCTGCGGCGTGCGCCGGGCGGGAGTGGTGCGATCGCCCGATCGCGCCACCCTGGTAAAGCAGCGCTTGCTGGCCGAAAACCAGCTGCTGGTGCGCTTTGACCAGGGCAGCACCGCCGACATTTCTGCCGCCGCCGAAGATCAGCTGCTGGAGCAGCTGGAGCGCTACTTTTCCCTCTGCGATGCCGTAGTGGTGTCAGACTACGCCTACGGCGTGATTACGCCGCGGGTCATGCTGGCTCTCCAGCGGTTGCAGGCGCTCCATCCCCGCATTGTGGTGGCCGACTCGAAGCGGCTGGAAACCTACAGTCGGCTGGATGTCACGGCGGTAAAGCCCAACTACGACGAAGCCATTGCCCTACTGGGGCTGCCCCGCCTGTCGGGGGCGGAGCGCCTAGAGCAAATTACCCGCCACGGCCAGCGGGTGCTGGCCCTCACCGGGGCCTGGATGGCGACGATTACCCTCGATCGCGATGGGGCAGTGATTTTTTTAGAAGACGGCGAAGGAGCGGTTAACCAGCCCACGCGCACCCAGGCCAACCCGGCCCCCAGCAGCCACGCCACCGGGGCGGGCGACACCTATGTGGCCACCCTGGCCCTGGCCCTGGCCGCCAACGCTGACCCCTACGGAGCGGCCTCGCTGGCGGCAACGGCAACGGGGGTGGTGGTGACCGAACCCGGCACCACGCGCTGTCATCCCCTGGCCCTGCGCCGCGCCTTGATGGAAGGCAACAAACGCATCATGGACCAGACCGAGCTGATGTCGATCGTGGCGCAGCATCGGGAGCTGGGGCAGCGCATTGTCTTTACCAACGGCTGCTTTGACATTCTCCACTCGGGCCACGTCAGCTGTTTAGAGCAGGCCAAAGCCCTGGGCGATGTGCTGATTGTGGGGGTAAATACCGACGACAGCATTCGCCAGCTCAAGGGGCCAACCCGCCCGGTCAACGGCCTGGCCGATCGCCTGACGGTGCTGGCGGCCCTGGGGTCTGTCGACTACGTGGTGCCCTTTGCCGACCTGGCCCCCCGCGAGTTGATTCGCCTCATCAGCCCCGATGTCTATGCCAAGGGCGGCGACTACACCCGCCAGTCGCTGCCCGAAACCCCCTTGATCGAAGAGCTGGGCGGTGAAGTGGTGATCGTGCCCTACGTGGGCGATCGCTCGACCACCGGCCTGATTCAGCAAATTCGCGCCGGAGAGGCCTAATGAACTGGAGTACCGCCGAGCGCATTCTCTGCATTCGCCTCGACAGCCTGGGGGATGTGCTGATGACCACCCCGGCTATGGCCGCCATCAAGGCCAGCCGCCCCGACAGCCACATCACCCTCATGACCTCCGACGCTGGAGCCGCGATCGCCCCCCAGCTGCCCATGGTCGATGCCACCTGGGTTTACGATGCCCCCTGGCTCAAGGCCACCGCCCCCCGCCAGACCAGCCAGGCCGACCACCAGGTGCTGGCCGAGCTGCGCCAGCACCACTTTGACGCCGCCATCATCTTCACGGTCTACAGCCAAAACCCTCTGCCCGCCGCCATGATGGCCTACCTGGCCGACATTCCCCTGCGGCTAGCCCACTGCCGCGAAAACCCCTACCAGCTGCTCACCGACCACATCCGCGATCCCGAACCTGAGCTGACTCGCCACGAGGTGCAGCGCCAGCTCGACCTGGTGGCCAGCGTGGGTTACACCACCGCCGACCCCCGCCTGCGGCTGACCGTGCCCGCCGCCGCCCAGCAGCGGATTGTGACGCTGCTGGCAGAGCTGGGCTTGACGCCACAGCAGACCCCTCAAATCCCGCTACCAGCCAAAGACCCCGTAGGGGCACAGCATGCTGTGCCCCTACCGATTGGGGGCGTGCAGCTAGAGGCGTCAGCCCAGCCCTGGATTGTCATTCACCCTGGGGCCTCGGCCCCCTCCCGCCGCTACCCGCCCGAGCACTTCGCCCTGGTGGCGCGATCGCTCGTTCAGGCGGGCCTCACCGTTCTCTTTACCGGCACCCCCCCGGAGCGCGACCTGGTAGAGCACATTCGCAGCGAGATGGCCGCCCCCTCCTACTCTTTGGTGGGGTTGCTCGACCTGGCCGACCTGTCGGCCCTGCTGGCGGCGGCCCCCCTACTGCTCTCCAACAACACCGGCCCCGTCCACCTGGCCGCTGCGGTGGGCACCCCCGTGGTCGACCTCTACGCCCTCACCAACCTGCAGCACACCCCCTGGCAGGTGCCCCATCGGCTGCTGTTCCACGAAGTGCCCTGCCGCCTTTGCTACAAGAGCATTTGCCCCGAGGGGCACCACGCCTGTTTGCGACTGCTAGAGCCGCAAACGGTGGTCAATGCCGTGCTGGAGCTGCTGCCCTGGAGGCTTCCTACTGCGGGAATTAAGGAGCGATCGCCCCTGGTTCCCGCCCTGGGTCCCTAACCCCAAGCCCACCTATGGCACTAGTTGGCGTAGGCGATGGTGCTGAGCAGAGCCAGTTCGGCCGAACGAGAATCGAGCCGGGTAGGCTGCACCACATCCGTTAACAACATTGACAACCCCAAACCGAATAGCTTGCCAAGCTGAGCCAAACAGATACTGGCCAACTTCTCTTGCTCTTAGGAGCTTGTAGGTGGCACTGAATCTTCCCTGTATATAGATGACAGTTCAACCTCTGCCCACAATCCTAAAGTAGTGCCTGCCGTGTTTGACGATGCTCCCATGACCGCACCCTCAATCGACGTTCTCATCCCCACCTACAAGCGGCCCGACGCGCTGGCGGTCACCCTTACCAGCCTGTGCGCCCAAACCTGCCAAGATTTTCGCGTCACGGTGTCTGACCAAACCGATGATTGCGATATGGAGAGCCTGGGGGCCATTCAGGCGGTGGTGCGGGTGCTGCAAGCCCACGGCAACGCGCCCCGTATTCTCAAGCATTTGCCCCGGCGCGGCATTGCTGAGCAGCGGCAGTTTTTGCTGGAACAGGCCAGCGCACCCTAC
>DASQNN010000336.1:0-10439 GCA_035644955.1 Nodosilinea sp.
GCCTCAGGCTCGGCGGGCATGAGATCGACACAGAGGCGGGCTAGCCAAATCGCCTCCTCAGTCAGCCCCTTGGGGCGAAAATCGCTGCCGGTTACCCCGTCCCAGCCGAGGGTATAGACGGCATAGATAGCCTGGAGCACCGCCTGCGATCGCACCGGCAGATCCTGGGCAGCGGGAATTTCAAACGCAATGCCCGCATCGCGAATTTTGGCCTTGGCTCGCACCAGCCGCTGCCCCATGGTGGTAGGCGACACCAAAAAGGCGGAGGCAATCTGAGCCGCGTTCAGACCCAGCACCGTTTGCAGCATCAGCGGGGTGTGCATCGCCCCATCGATCGCCGGGTGGGCGCAGATAAACAGCAGCTTGAGGCGATCGTCAGGGAAGGTAGCTGATTCACCGCCCAAAGGCGGAGACGAGCCTAAATCGCTGGTTTTGAGGGTATTCAGCACCCGCTCCTGGGTCTGGCTGCGGCGGGCCATGTCGATCAGCTTGCGGCGGGCCGTCACCAGCAGCCAGGCTTCGGGCTTGGTGGGTACCCCCTGGTCGGGCCAGGTGTGGAGGGCAGCGAGAAACGCATCGCCGATCGCATCCTCAGCCGCCGCCACATCTCGGGTCTGGGCCGCCAGGTAGGCGACCAACCGACCGTAGGAGTTGCGGGCTGCCAATTCTGCCGCTCGACGTGTATCCATCGCTGGCTATCCTTTTGGGCTGGTCTGTTGCCAGGCGGGCAGCGCTTCCATGCGCCCATACCACGCCTGAATGTGAGGATAGCCCTCTAGGGGAAACTGCCCCGGCCCGGCGTAGGTCAGGTCGCTAGCCACCGAAAAATCGGCCAGGGTGAGGGCGTTGCCGACTAAAAAGTCGCGCTCGGCCAGGTGCTCGTCAAGCACCTTGGCCTCCTTGTGAAAGCGATCGGTCGCATCCTGCACCACCTGGGGGTCGGGTTCACCCAGCTGCAACAGAGGCTTGATGACGTTTTCAAACTGCAAGGGCTGACAGACCGCAGACCAGTGGGCCAGTTGCCAGCTCTGCCACCGCACAATGTCGGCTCGCCTCTGGGCATCGTCGGGCCAGAGGGTATTGGGCACCTGGCTGGCTAAATACTGCATGATGGCGGTTGACTCCCACAGAATAAAGTCGCCATCCTGGAGCACGGGCGTGCGCCCGGTGGGGTTGAGGGCCATAAACTCGGGAGCGCGCTGTTCGCCCTTTTGCAGATCGATCAGCTTCAGGTCGATGGGCAGGCCCAGGTGAATGGCCACCGCATGGGCCTTGCGAGTGTTGGGCGAGGGGGGAAAGTAATAGAGTTTCATGGGGCGATCTCCTAAGCGGGGGGCGGCAGTAGGGGGCGAACTTCGACGGCGCAGTTGCTGGCGGCGGGGCAGCGGGCGGCCCAGTCTAGCGCCGCATCAAGATCGGGCACATCAATCAGAAAAAAGCCCCCCAGCTGCTCTTTGGTATCGGCGTACGGGCCGTCCTGCACCTGCCGCTGACCATCTTTCAGTTGCATGGTAGTGGCGGTGTGGCTGGGGCGCAGGGCTGCACCCCCCACCATAATCCCGGCCTCGGCCAAAGCCTTGGAGTAGGCATTGTAGGCGGGCATTTGCTGTTCGCGGTTGGCGATGTCGTGCTCGGTTTCGTAAACCAGAATGGCGTACTGCATGGATTAACTCCATCAATAGGTGAGTGTTAGAGGGCGTTTGGCCGCCTTCTGTAACTACGACGAATGAGGTTAGGGCATTTCGACAGCGATCGCAAAATTTTGCCCATCTTTTTTACAAGGCTCTGAGCCAAATCCGGTGGGGTTGGCCTCCGTTCGGCTCAGTAAGTTCTGCCTCAACTGTATGCAACTCCCTACTCGCAGTCCGCGAACTCTGGCCGATAGCGCACCAAGCCCCGGCAGTGCTCCAAGGCCCCAGGCGCCAACTCCAGCACCCGAAACGCGCCCTCGGGCACCCTGTACTCGCACCGCAGCCCCTTCTCCTCCGCAGGAATAAAGCCAAACCGGGCGTAGAACAGCGGGTCGCCCAGGACCACAACCGCCACCGCACCCCGCTGACAACATTGCTCCACCCCCTGACGAATCAGCTGCGTGCCAATGCCTTGGCCCTGGTAATCGGGCCGTACCGCCACCGGTCCCAGGCCCAAAACCCGCAGATTATCGGCATTGGCGCCCTCAAAGGTGACTGGGCTAAAGAAGATATGGCCGACGATCGCATCCCCTTCTACCGCCACCAGAGACAGCGTTTGGGGCAACCCCCGCAGCCGATCGACCAGCTCGGCCTCATGGTTACGGCCAAAGGCGATCGCATTGACGTCATAGATCGCCTCCCGCTCTGCAGGGTACTCAGATCGGACTATCATTCTGGGTGGCCTTGGGGGCGGCGGGGTGAGCAGTGGGGGTCAAGCGTACTCAGCCAAGAAGGTGTTTAAGTCAGTGAAGGTACCAGCCCGGGTGGTGAAAGGCTCTTCGTAGCCTTTCATCTCTACGGTGAAGCGCTTAAAGCACTGGTCCCCAGGGCCAGCTTTTTGGAGATACTTGTAGGTGGTTTCGCCCATCGCAACGTCGAGGCCCAGCTGCTTGGTGGAAGACTCAAGGCGAAAGGCGGCGTTGACGGTGTCCCCCAGAGCGGTGTAGTCGGGGCGATCGCCGCTGCCGGTGTTGCCCACCATGGCGTAGCCCGTATTGATACCAGCCCCAATGCGCAGCGGAAAGGGCAGCGGAAACTGCTGGTGGATCTGCCCCGTCATGGTGGCCAGGGTGCTCACGGCCTGCAAAATTTGCACCATGCTGACGTCGGCCCCCTCGGGGCCGTGTATCCACACCGCCATCACCGCATCGCCAATGTACTTATCGACCCAGCTACCGTGCTGAGCAATAATTTCTCCGGCACGACGAAACCAGGTGCCGATCGCCTCGGAGTGAATTGCTTCGTCGGTTTGGCGAGTCATCACGGTGAAGTCGCGAATATCGACTACTACCACCGAAATCAGCTGTCGCTGGTGGAGCATGGCCGTTGCGGTAGAATCGCCGCTGCGGGCACCGCCAAGGGGGGCATCGGCCATTGAGGACGTTTCTACCGGCGAAAAAAACTGTAGTTCGGTCTGGCCAAAGGTGAGCAGATCGCCATCGTCGAGAATGACGGGCACGCTGACCCGCCGCCCGTTGACAAAGGTGCCGTTGCGGCTGCCCAGATCAATTAAATAAAACTTGCCGTTGTCGGTGCCCTGAAACATAGCGTGGTTGCGGGAAATCCACCGATCGGGTAGCACAAAGTTGTTGTCGTCGCCGCGGCCTACGGTCCAGTAGTTGCTGCCTACCAAAGACAGTTGGCGATCGCCAGAGCCGGTTTTAAGCGCAAGGTAGGGGCCAGAGGAAAAAGTCACGACGGTATGGTGAGGGCACAAATCGAGAGCAATTATTTCCAATCGCTAAAATACGAGACAGCGATCGCAGCAGACAACCCCAAGATATCCCTGAACTGCCTCTATTATGGCAGAGATATCTACCAGAAGGCCCATGACTAATTTCGCTGACTAAGCTAAAGCCGCCGTCAGAAAAAACAAACCGTCTACAATCAGCGTGCTGAACACGGCTCCGCCAAAGGCCCACCAGGCCAGCTGTCGAGACGTTGACAGGGCAATCGCCGTAGAAATCAGCAAAAACAGCACCAGAATCACCGCCCTGCAGGCGGCCACGTCGGTTTGCAGGGTGGCGCTAGCCGCCCGCAGCACCAGAGGCGCTGCATCGGGGCTGGTCAGCATTAGCTGCTGCCAGGTGGGAAACAAATGCATCCAGTTGATGTAGAGGTCGGTAACGGCGGTGCCCAGTAGAGAGCCCAAGAAGAAATAGCTGCCCACCCGACCCCAGCCCTGAGAAAGACACACAAGGGCAATGGGCAAGCCCAGGGCCTCAATCGGCAGATGAACCACTGGATCCCACCGAAACCAGCCCCAGTAGAGGGAACCCGTCAGCCAAATCCAGCCAAATCCGACAATCAAATCGCCCCACAGACTCCACTTGGGGCGCTTCATCAGCCACGACCCCAGTAGCAGCCACAGGGGAGTCATGGCCAGGCTCACCCAGGGAAAGTAGCGCACCAGAGGAGCCTGCACAAACACCGGCAGAATAACGAGGCCCAGCGCTGCCCCAAACACCTGAAGCTGGAGAGTAGAGCGCGCTACCCAGGCCTGCACCAGGGCTAGCCAGGGCAGCTTCTGTTTAACTGAAGCAGAACTATAGGAAAGGCTCAATGTAATTCTGAGGGTTTGGTTAATCATTGTTAACATAACATGCCCCGGGGGGGCATTGCTCGGCCCTGGGGTAGATTGACCCACTATTAAGATTGTCTTCAGGTTGTTGTCAGGTTCACAGTTGCCCACCTCGCAGATTAAGCCTGAGAAAAGAAGCTCATCGGCATTCGAGGCGGCTCCGTTGAGCCATTACAATGCGCAACAGTGGTTTTGCTTGAGCTGGGCTGCTGTATTGAGTTACTTTAGTGTACTTATTTTAAGAAAAAGCTCCAAGCTGCACTTGGCGGTCTAGCTGTGCTCTCCGCTGCTGCTAACTACAGCTAGCCCAGCGGAACTCAGGCAATCAGCTACGGCTTTGGCTGGGTGAAGGGGCAACGTTCTACAACTAACTATGGTTGCGCGCTTATGACTAGTTTTATATCTGGCCTGACGACTTCGACGGGTCTGGGGCTTCAGCTGGCGCAGGTAAATGACGCCCTTCCCAACTCGGTAGATGGGTCTGCCATGCAAAGTATGAACCTGTTTCAGGCCATTGTGATTGGCATTGTGCAGGGGCTAACCGAATTTCTGCCCATTAGCAGCACGGCCCACGTCAAGATGGTGCCGGTGGTGCTGGGTTGGGGAGACCCCGGAGTAGCCTTTACCGCCGTCATTCAGCTGGGCAGCATCGCCGCCATGATTTGGTACTTCTGGGATGATTTGCGCCAGGTAGTGGGCGGCATGGCCAAGGCGGCCCGCGGCGGCAAGTACAATTCCCCCGACTTTCGCCTGGGGTTGGGCATTCTGTTAGGCACTATCCCCATTGTGGTGGGCGGCCTTTTAATTAAAGCCTTCATTCCCGATTTTGATAATTCACCCCTACGCAGTAGTTCAACCATTGCCATTGTGTCCATTGTCATGGCGCTCCTGCTGGGGCTGGCGGAGGTAATGGGCACCCGCAAGCGCACCTTCGAGGCGTTAGACCTGAAGGATGGATTAACGATGGGATTGGCCCAAGCCCTGGCCCTCGTCCCAGGGGTATCGCGATCGGGCTCTACCCTGACCGCTGGGTTGTTCATGGGTCTGGAGCGGGCCACGGCGGCCCGATTTTCCTTTCTACTGGGGATTCCAGCCATCACTCTGGCCGGTGTTGTAGAACTGAAGGGATTGTTGGAAGGCGGCTTGGGTAGTATTGGGCTAGTGCCGTTACTGGGCGGCCTGATGGCCGCACTGGTGTCGTCCTACCTAGCTATTTTCTGGCTACTGCGCTTTTTGAAGCAGCACAGCACCTGGATATTTGTGTGGTATCGCCTGGCCTTTGGGGCGGCAATCTTGCTGGCCCTGACAACCGGAAAAATGCAAAACATTTAAGATAGGGGAGCACATTTTGCTTTTCTAAGGCCTAATTCAGCTATGGCTGCTCCGGCAATCCGCCCTGCTCGCATTACCCGCGTGCTGCCCGACTCTATTGCCGAAGAAATTGGCTTTGAGCCAGGCGATGCCCTGGTAGCTATTAACGGTCAGAAGCCGCGCGATCTGATTGACTACCGCTTTCTCTGTGCCGACGAAGATCTGGCCCTAGAGGTGTTAGACAGCCGGGGCAAAACCCACCGCATTAACCTTGAAAAAGATATTGACGACGACCTGGGTCTGGAGTTTGAGTCGGCCCTGTTCGATGGCCTAATGCAGTGCAACAACGCCTGCCCCTTCTGCTTTATTGACCAGCAGCCCCCCGGCAAGCGGGGCACCCTTTATCTCAAAGACGACGATTACCGGCTGAGCTTTCTCTACGGCAGCTACCTCACCCTCACCAACCTGCTGCCTCAGGAGTGGGAGCGCATTGCCCAGCTGCGGCTATCGCCGCTGTATGTGTCGGTCCACGCGACGGAGCCAGAGGTGCGATCGCGTCTGCTGAAAAACCCCAGGGCGGGGCAAATTCTCGATCAGCTGACCTGGTTCCAGGAGCAGCGGCTGCAAATTCACGCCCAGGTAGTGGTTTGCCCTGGCCTTAACGATGGTGACCATTTAGCAACCACCCTGCGGGATTTGGCTCGGTTTCACCGGGGAGACACCCCGGCGGTGGCCTCAGCGGCGGTGGTGCCCGTCGGCCTCACCCGGTTCCGGCCCCAGGATGACGAGTTGACTCCGGTTACCCAAAGTCAGGCCCGACAGGTAATTGCCCAGGTGCAGGCGTTTCAGGCCAAGTGCCAGCAGCAGTTTGGTACAAATTTTGTGTGGCTGGCCGACGAGTGGTTTTTGATCGCCCAGCAGCCGGTACCCGCCGAAAGCCACTACGAAGACTATCCCCAGTTGGGCAATGGGGTGGGGTCAATTCGCCAGTTTCTCAAAGCTTTTGAGCAATCGGCTGACACCTACCTGCCCACGGCCGTCAGTCCAGCCCGTACCCTCACCTGGGTGGTGGGCAACGCGGTAGAGCATGCCTTTCAGCCCCTGGTCGATCGCCTCAACGCCGTTCAGGGGTTGACGGTGCGACTGGCGGCTCTGGCCAGCGACTACTGGGGGCGCGATATGACCGTCACGGGGCTGTTAACGGGCCACGACCTGCTGCTGGGGCTGCGCCATCGCGACCTTGGCGATGCCCTCCTGCTGCCCACGGTTATGCTAAAGCCCAGTGACTCTGGCGACCCCCAAGACACGCTGTTTTTAGACGACATGAGCGTAGCGGCGGTGAGCCAGCAGCTCAACCGCCCGGTGCTGCCGGTTGATGATACGGATGCCCTGATAAGAGCTTGCTGCGGCGATCTACCGACCTATGGATTTGCCGATTTGCAGCCCGCCGCTGGCTACTGGACCCCGTCTTGATTGTACTAAACCGTTTAGTTTGCTAAGCTGTTGGCGGGAAAATTTTGCGGTTGTTCCTTCTACCTTGGGGAAGAGGTTTGACCTGCCCAAGGACCTAGATTGACTGGGGCGGGCTAAAGTTGTCTCTGACGCCGATATGCTAAAAAGCTGAGGCAGAATTTTTCGTTTTTCCCGTTGGTGATTCATTTTCGCTATTGATAGCCCATGGTGTCTATGCTTTACTCCTACCGCCGCTGTCTAATACCCCTAAGCTTAGGCATGACTCTCGCGGGCTGGTCTGCTGCAGGGCTGGCTGCTCCTCAATCTCCAGCGGTTTCGTCTGAGCTAGCCGGGGATTCGGTCGCGGCTGAAGCTCCCGATGAGCTCGATGACGCGTTGGCGCAGGTAATCATGCCGTCAGCTGAGCTAGATGCTCCTCGGCCAGAATTTAGTCAAAACTCTGGGCTAGAACCTGGGGAAGAAGCCCTGCCCCTATCGGCGGATGAAGCGGGTGGCTCAGGCCGAGGGCAAACGGCCGGTCCCATTCTGCCCCAGTCGGAGCGGCCCACTAACCAGGGCTTCGACACCCCTCCCGACTACCTATACCCCGACCCCAACCCGCTGCTGGTACCCACGCGCCCCGAAGAGGTCGAGATTGTCGGCACCCAGCCGCTATCGTTAGAAACCGCCATCGAGCTGGCCTACCGCAACAGCGAACAGCTGCGCATTGCGCTGTTGCAGCTAGAGCGCAGTCAAGCGGGGCTGCGGGCGGAGCGATCGCGACTGCTTCCCACCGTCGATCTGAGCGGGGGGCTACAGACCACCAACCAGTCGTCCGGGCTGGGCGGCGACTCTACCACCACGACGGCCTCCAGCACCCTCAGAACTGAGTATGACCTGGGCCTCTCGGGGGAGCGATCGGCCCGCATTCAGGCGGCAGAGCGGCAGGTGCGGCTGTCTGAACTCCAGCTGGAGCAAACCCGCGAAGATCTGCGGCTCAACACCATCAACGACTACTACTCGGTGCAGGAAGCCATTGAGCAAATTCGCATCAGTCAGGCCTTTTTAACCCAGGCCGAGCTCAACCTGCGCGATACCCAGCTGCGGGAAGAGGTGGGGGTCGGCACTCGGTTTGACGTGCTCAGCGCCGAGGTACAGGTGGCCAACGCCCGCCAAACCGTCACCCAGGCCAGTAGCCAGCGACAAATTTCTCAGCGACAGCTGGCCCGACGGCTGAATGTGCCCCCCTCCATCGACCTCACCACCCTGGGGGTGACCATTGCCGGAGCTTGGCCCCTTTCCCTGGAGGAAAGCATTGTGCTGGCCTTTCAAAACCGGGCCGAGCTAGAGCAGTTTTTAGTTGAGCGAGAGTTTAATGCTGCTCAGCGCGAGGTCAACCTGTCGGTCTTACGCCCCAGCGTGGGGGTGTTTGGCCAGTACGGAGCGCAAAGCGTGCTCAGCTCATCGTCTGGGGCGTCGGCTAGGCTAAACGATGGGTTTTCGTTGGGGGCGCAGCTCAACTGGCGCCTGTTTGACGGTGGCGGTGCCCGGGCCAGGGCCGCCCAGAGTGACATTGACATTCAAACCGACGAGTCGGAGTTTGAAAGCAATCGCAACGACATTCGGGTTCAGGTTGAAGAGGCCTACTACACCCTGGTGGCCAACCAGGCTAATATTGACACCGCTTCGGTGGCGGTCAACCAGGCCGAGGAGGCGCTAGAGCTGGCCAGCCTGCGTTTTAATGCCGGGGTCGGTACCCAGCTAGAGGTGCTGACCGCTACCCGCGATCTGGCCGAGGCCGAGGGCAACCTGGTAACCGCCGTGCTCGACTACAATCGCGCTCTGGCCCGTTTAGAGCGAGCGGTCAGCAACTTAGACAATTCCCCAGCCCCCTAGACCGTTACACTGGGGCGGCTGACCTTGAGGGGGCGATCGCCCCTGGTAACGCCGATGCCTGCTCTGCCGATGACTGCTCTACATATCGAAGCCGATCATCTTCAGGCGATCGCCCAAGCGGTTACCGCCAGCTACCCCAGCGAGGGCTGCGGGCTGCTGCTGGGGCGACGGGTGTTTGCAGCCGGGGAAAATACTGATGAAACCCATCGAGCGGTGGCAGACGTCGTGCCTGTGGCCAATGCCTGGGAACCCTCACTGCTGGACTACACCGATGCCCAGGGTGAGGAGCAGGGCCACAGCCACCGCGATCGCTACTGGATTGACCCCGCCGATCTGTTGATGGTGCAGCGATCGGCGCGGGAGCAGGGGCTAGAGATCATTGGCATTTATCATTCTCACCCCGACCATGCGGCGGTGCCGTCGGAGTGCGATCGCGTCCTGGCCTGGCCCGTCTATTCCTACGTGATTGTGTCGGTGGTAAAGGGACAGGTCACTGACTTCAAAAGCTGGCGGCTCGACGACCAAAACCAGTTCCAGAGTGAGCCTGTGAAAATGATCGGATCATCTACTAACAAAGCCCCATTCTTGTCCTAAGCTGAAATGATGTAAAAAACGGTCGGGCCCCAGGCCATCTTTTGTTTTTACCGCCACAATTTCTCTGCCGAGGCCATGCTCAACCCAAACCTGGACGATATTCAACTCACCAAAGAGGAGTACGAGCGCTACTCCCGCCACATTATTCTGCCGGAGGTGGGCCTTGATGGGCAGAAAAAGCTCAAGGCCGCCAGCGTGCTCTGCGTGGGCACCGGGGGCCTGGGGTCGCCGCTGCTGCTCTACCTGGCTGCCGCCGGCATTGGCCGCATTGGCATCGTCGATTTTGACACTGTCGATCAGTCAAACCTGCACCGCCAGGTGATTCACAGCGAGTCGTGGGTGGGCAAGCCCAAGATCGAGTCGGCCAAGAGCCGCATTCTTGAAATCAACCCCCACTGCCAGGTCGATCTCTACGAAACTCGCCTCAGCGCCGAGAATGCTCTGGGCATTTTTGAACCCTACGACGTGGTGGTTGACGGCACCGACAACTTTCCTACCCGCTACCTAGTCAACGACGCCTGCGTGCTGCTGGGCAAGCCCAACGTCTATGGCTCGATCTTTCGCTTTGAGGGCCAGGCCACAGTCTTTAATTACCAAGATGGCCCCAACTATCGCGATCTCTACCCCGAGCCGCCGCCGCCGGGGCTGGTGCCCTCCTGTGCGGAGGGTGGCGTGCTGGGGGTGCTACCCGGCATCATCGGCGTCATTCAGGCCAACGAGACCATCAAGGTGATCTTGGGCACGGGCAAGACCCTCAGCGGTCGCCTGCTGCTCTACAATGCCCTGGAGATGACCTTTCGAGAGCTAAAGCTGCGCCCTAACCCAGTGCGTCCGGTGATCGAAAAGCTGATCGACTACGAAGAATTTTGCGGTATTCCCCAGGCGCGTATGGAGGCAGAGAAAGAGTTGGCTGA